>CAZGUI010000050.1:0-17777 GCA_964528875.1 uncultured Bacteroides sp.
GTTGGGTCGCACGAGTCGGTTACACGGTTTACTCCTGTAGCAATAATCTCACCCTCTTTAACAATAACCGCTCCAAATGGTCCCCCGTTGTTTTTAATGTTTTCTTTGGATAGCTCAATGGCTCTCCTCATAAAATCGTTTTTTTTCATATGCGATATCTTCTTAAAGTTTTCCTAAGATGTTGTCCATTACCCAATTGGTTGTGGTAGCACTAATTCCGTCGGCAGAACATTTTCCAAGACCTAACAAGTCGTCTACTACAGCTTGAATTAAAGGTTGCTGAACATATTTAGGATTTTCAATTACTATTTCAGTCCGTCCGTTCTTATCGTGAAGAGCAATAGGATCAAAAGAGAAAACAGAGAAGCAAATCATTCCTTTGTTCCCAATAATCTCAATCCGATCCTCCTTGGCCGATTCGTGTGCCACAAAGCACCATGAACCACTACCAACTAACCCTGATTCAAATTGAAAACAACCACTCAGAGTGTCCTCAACCGGATATAATCCCCCTTGGTTGCTCTTATAGCCACTAGCACTTAGGATACAACCAAAAAGTTCCTGTAGCATATCAATTTGATGAGGAGCTAAATCATAAAAATAACCACCTCCTGCAATGTCGGGTTGAACCCTCCAGGGTAAGTTCTCTTTGTTGTAATCTAAATCTCTGGGCGGTTGAGCAAAACGCACCTGTACATTAATAACCTTACCTATTGCATCATTATTTATTAATTCTTTTACTTTTAAGAAATAGGGTAGATACCTGCGATAATAAGCCACAAAACACTTTACATTGGTTTCTTTGGCTATTCTATTGATACGGGTACATTCTTCGTATGTAACACCCATCGGTTTTTCAATATAAACCGGTTTACCGGCTTTCATTGACATAATGGCATAAGTAGCATGCGACGAAGGAGGTGTTGCTATATATACGGCATTAACATCCGGGTCTTGAATCAGTTGCTGAGCATCATCATACCATTTTTTAATACCAAAATCTTTAGCATATTTTCGTGCTTTTTCTAAATCCCGACTCATTACAGCTACTACAGTAGAATTTGCTACTTTTTGAAAGGCAGGGCCACTTTTATATCTTGTTACTTCACCACAGCCTATAAAACCCCAATTAATGGTATTTGGTTCCATATATACTATATTTTATTTATTAAGAATCAATATATAACAAAGATACAGAAAATATAAGTTTTTACGAATAACAATTTTAGAATTATATTGGAACTGTTTTTTGAAAGAAGAAGGGTGTAAAATTCTTATTATTAGTCGGTTCTTCCTATCTTTGCAAAAAAAATAAAATGAAGGTCGAAGAGAAAGAAAGACGGGTAAGTCGTGCAATAGAATTGTTTGAAAAAGGATTTAACTGTTCTCAGTCTGTTTTTGCAGCTTTTTCCGATCGTTACGGTTATTCAGAAGAAGAAGGTTTAGTTTTAGCAGCCTCATTTGGAGGTGGCATAGGTAGAATGCGTGAAACTTGTGGTGCTGCTTGTGGCTTGTTTATGCTTGCATCACTTGAGACAGGTTCTTCCATTCCCGGTGATAAGGAGGGGAAAGAGAGGAATTATAAAATGGTTCAATTTTTAGCTAAACAGTTTGAGGAGCAAAATGGAGCTTTACGCTGTGCCGAGCTTTTAGGTATTGAGAAGCCTAAATTAGGCAATACAAAACCGGAAGAGCGAACAGCAACCTATTATAAGAAACGTCCTTGTAAGCAAATTGTTGCTATAGCAGCACAAATAGCAGCAGATAATTTTGAATAGGCTTTAGTTTTATAAATGAATGCATAGTTTCTACAGTAACAGGTGTTTTTTTAGGTAGAGGTTATTGCGTAAAAACACGGATTGCTAGTGATTTTTTTGTACCTTTGTGCACTTAGATTTTTAATGAATATATGAGGAAAAATATACGTAACTTTTGTATTATAGCGCATATTGACCATGGTAAGTCAACTTTGGCCGACCGTTTATTGGAGTTTACTAAAACCATTCAAATAACGGGAGGACAGATGTTGGATAATATGGATTTGGAAAAAGAGAGAGGGATTACCATTAAGAGTCACGCCATTCAAATGGAGTATGAGTTTGAGGGGGAACAATACGTTCTAAACCTAATTGACACTCCGGGGCACGTGGATTTTTCTTACGAAGTATCTCGTTCCATTGCTGCTTGTGAAGGAGCTCTTTTAATTGTCGATGCTTCTCAAGGTATACAGGCGCAAACCATTTCAAATTTATATATGGCTATTGAACATGATTTGGAAATTATTCCTATTGTGAACAAGTGTGATATGGCTAGTGCGATGCCGGAAGTGGTGGAAGATGAAATTATTGATTTAATTGGTTGTGATAGAGCAGATATAATTCGGGCTTCCGGGAAAACCGGAATGGGGATTGAAGAGATATTGGAGGCTGTTATTAACAGAGTTCCTTTTCCACAAGGAGACGATGAGGCTCCACTACAAGCTTTAATTTTTGATTCTGTTTTTAATCCTTTCCGTGGAGTTATTGCTTATTTCAAAATTGAAAATGGTGTTTTGCGCTCTGGAGAGAAAGTGAAATTCTTCAATACGGGTAAAGAATATGAAGCCGATGAAATAGGGGTGTTGAAAATGGATTTGTCCCCACGTAAAGAGCTTCATTCAGGTAATGTGGGATATATTATTTCCGGTATAAAAACCTCGAATGAGGTGAAAGTAGGAGATACTATTACACACGTTGAGCGTCCTGCCGATAAAGGAATCTCTGGTTTTGAAGAGGTAAAACCGATGGTGTTTGCCGGGGTATACCCCATTGAAACTGAGGATTTCGAGGCTTTACGTCAATCTTTGGAAAAATTGCAGCTGAATGATGCCTCGCTTACATTTCAACCCGAATCGTCCATTGCTTTGGGCTTTGGGTTTCGATGTGGCTTCTTAGGCTTGCTTCATATGGAAATTGTTCAGGAACGTTTGGACAGGGAGTTTGATATGAATGTCATTACCACGGTGCCTAACGTACCCTATCATATCTATGATAAACATGGAGAGGTAAAAGAGATTCATAATCCGGGTGAGATGCCCGATCCAACTTTGATTGATCGGATTGAAGAACCCTATATTGATGCTTCTATTATTACAGCTACAGAGTATATTGGTCCTATAATGACGCTTTGTTTAGGGAAAAGAGGAGAAATTATTAAACAACATTACCTATCGGGCGACCGTGTGGAACTACAATACACCATGCCTTTAGGTGAAATTGTTATTGACTTCTATGATAGACTTAAAAGTGTATCAAGAGGTTATGCTTCTTTTGATTATCATTTAAGTGAATATAAACCTTCAAAATTGGTAAAGCTAGACATCATGTTGAATGGTGAGTCGGTGGATGCATTGTCTGTTCTTACTCACGTGGATAATGCATATGCTTTAGGCAGAAGAATGTGTGAAAAACTTAAAGATCTCATTCCTCGTCAACAATTTGAAATAGCTATTCAAGCCGCTATTGGTGCTAAGATTATAGCAAGAGAAACCATTCGTGCGGTACGTAAAGATGTTACAGCCAAGTGTTATGGAGGTGATATTAGTAGAAAGCGTAAGTTGCTAGAGAAACAAAAGAAAGGTAAAAAACGCATGAAGCACATTGGTAATGTGGAAGTACCACAGAAAGCGTTTTTAGCCGTGTTAAAACTTGATTAATTTTTAGATACACAAAATATATGAACACGTTTATAGGAAAGCTCAACTATTCAATGTTGAGCTTTTTAAAGCACCGAATTAATGGAGGTGTTTTATTAATGATAGTAGCAGTTCTTGCTATTATGGTTGCAAATTCACCTTGGAGTGAACAATATCTAGCTTTATGGGATTTCCCTATTATGCTTCAAATAGGCGATTTTAATGTTTTTAGCGTTAATGGCGAGCCTTTGACTTTAATGGAGTTTATAAATAATGCCTTGATGGTGTTATTTTTCTTTTCCGTTGGATTGGAGATTAAACGAGAGCTTTTAGTAGGAGAGCTATCTTCTTTACGTAAATCATTACTTCCAATCATTGCAGCAATTGGTGGAATGGTGATACCTGTACTTATCTATTTTGCTTTTACTAAAGGAACACCTGCAGAAGCAGGATTAGCCATACCTATGGCTACAGATATTGCCTTTTCTTTAGGTGTGTTAAGTATGTTTGGACGACGAGTTCCTATCAGCTTAAAGATTTTTTTAACTGCTTTTGCTATAGTTGACGATATAGGTGGAATTTTAGTTATTGCATTGTTTTATAGCTCCAGTCTATCATTGGAGTTTCTAGCTATGGCTTTAGCTGTTCTTTTTCTTATATTCTTAGGTAATAAAAGGGGAGTTAAGAATAAACTCTTCTATTGTTCTCTTGGTATAGTAGTTTGGTATTTCTTCTTACAATCGGGTGTTAATGCCACTTTTGCAGGTGTTTTGGTTGCATTCTTAGTTCCGGCAACACCTAGTCTTAAAGTAGGTAAATACATCAATAGGATTAAAGAAAATATTTCTAATTTTCCCGAGGAGAAAAAAGAATATCGCATCCTTACTTCTCATGAAATCAGTTTGTTGAAAAGTATTGAATCTGCTTCCGATAAAGTAATCTCACCTTTACAAGCTCTTGAAGATAAGATGCATGGTGCGGTAAACTATTTTATTGTTCCGTTATTTGCTTTTGCTAATGCAGGGATTGTTCTATCTGGTGGAACCATCGATAGTTTATTTGGTCCTGTAGCCTATGGTATCGCAGCTGCTTTATTATTGGGTAAATTTATTGGGATTTTTACCTTTACTTACTTGGCCATCAAATCGAATATTGTATCTATGCCTGCAGGTATGACTTGGAAGAGTTTAGCGGGTACAGCACTATTAGGAGGTATTGGTTTTACAGTATCATTATTTATCGCAAATTTATCTTTTACAGATGCTCCTGATTTATTAAATCAAGCTAAGATTGGTGTTTTAGCAGGAACGATTCTTTCGGGTGCATTAGGGTATTTTGTATTGAATTTAGTCTTGCCTAAGAAGGAGTATATAGAACGACAAATGCAAGAGAAATAAATCATATAATCATTTTATATAATAGAAAAAGGTTACTTCACATTGAAGTGACCTTTTTTATTTTATTCAATTGTCTGGTTGTTAACTCTTGAACTGCTTTTTATATACTTGTGAACTCAAACTAGTAAATTCACAATATTACTCTTTCTATTGGAAAATAAGGGTGTATTATCTTCTAATTTGATAACGTCTGAAGTATGGATAGGCAATGAGTAAAAAGAAGAGAATAGAAAAAACTCCCGTGATTAAAATGAATTGAAGAGTTTCCATTTTGCATTCTTGGATATAGTAATAGGCTATCAAACCTAAAGTAATACCCATTTCCCATGATATACTCTGACTTGTATTAGCTGTACTCCTTTGACAGTGAGTTGATACCTTAACGAAAAGAGATATAAATTCAGGTACAAGGAGACCAATGCCTAATCCTAATAAGTAGTTAGGTAGATAAGGGAATTCCGGAATTGCAAATAGGGGATAGGATAGTCCTATGCAGAGAATACCCACTAGTGCCTGAATTAATATGCGATGAGTAATACGTTGTAAAAAAGAGAATACAACAAAGGCAGAGCTTAGATAACCCGCAATTAGAAATATAAAATATAAAGTAGGTGGTGTAGTATTTGATGCTAAATGATAAAATAAAGCAATCGTACTACTAATTACAGCTGCTACAGTTATTGAATTGATAATAAAGGGCCAACTTCTTGGTAAAAAGAAACGATCTAAATGAAGTAAACCTGACCCCATAGGTGCCCTGAAGTGTAACTTTAGAGTAAGCAGGAATAATATGCCAATTAACGGTAAGGACGCTGATGCATAAATCAGAGTGAAATTACTTTGTGTCGGAAATAGAATGCAACAAAGAATAATGCCTAGAAGAAAGCCTATACTGGCTGTCCATGAAATAGTTTTATTCCCCAAGTTTCTTAATTCTGAAGGAGAAATATCTATTGCTATGGTTATACCTATGCTAGTTGATAACGTGAAAAAAACACCGTAAGCAATAAGCAAAAGAGGAAACCATTGATGATGAATTCCACTAAAAAGTAGAGTGGTTACTGAAACTCCTAAATAAGAAAAAATGGCTATATTTTTGTGTTGAAATTGGTCGTGAATGTATGATAGAAAAGGACCTGTAAGCAACATTCCACCCAAAAAATAAAAAAGTAATAATGCAGAATTCTGGATGGATGGAGAGTCTGAAATAGAATACATTATTGCCGGTAATACAGGCAATAATGTATATAATGAGGTATAAAGTAATAAATTAGCTATACAAACCTTAATAAACATGGAGTGTGAGTGGTTTAGTATTGTTCTTGTTCATTTGGGAAATCAGAAGACTTCACATCTTTAATATATTGTTGAATAGCATCTGTCATTACAGAGTGTAGATCAGCATAACGACGTAAAAAACGAGGGTTAAACCCTTTGTTCATACCTAGCATATCTTGAATAACTAATACTTGTCCATCAACACCCCCACCTGCACCAATTCCAATAACAGGAATGGATATTTCTTTTGCAACTTTTTCAGCCAGTTCAGCAGGTATTTTTTCCAATACAAGAGCAAAACAGCCTGCTTTTTCCAAAAGTTTAGCATCTTTAATCAATTTGTCAGCTTCTTCATTATCTTTTGCACGTACTGTGTAGGTTCCGTATTTGTTTATTGATTGAGGCATAAGTCCCAAGTGTCCCATAATAGGAATTCCTGCAGTCAGAATACGTTCAATAGTTTCTATTATTTCCTCGCCACCTTCCATTTTAATTGCATCAGCATGACTCTCTTTCATGATGCGAATAGCAGAAGCTAAACCTTCTTTTGAATTTCCCTGATAGCTTCCAAATGGCATATCTACAACTACCATAGCTCTTTGTGCAGCACGGACTACCGATTGAGCGTGATAAATCATTTGATCTAATGTAATAGGAAGAGTCGTTGTGTTTCCAGCCATTACGTTGGATGCCGAATCGCCAACTAAAATGATATCCATACCTGCAGCATCTACAATTTGTGCCATAGAATAGTCATAAGAGGTAAGCATAGAAATTTTCTCACCTCTTTCTTTCATTTGAGATAGACGATGAGTAGTAACTTTTCTCTTATCGTCTGAAATATAACCAGCCATTGTTTTTATGTTTAATGTTATGATTTATAAATGACCACAATAGGTCAATTAAATTGAGATTTTGTTAATTGAAAGGACAAAGTTATAACTTATCCGAACAACTACAATGTTATTTTCAAACTTTGCAATTATTTGGGAGCCTTACGGTACAAGTAGAATGCGATAAATGCATAGAGTAGATTAGGTATCCACATAGCTATAAAGGGTTGCATATTTCCATTAACTGCAAATGTAGAAGATACAGTTTGGAATAGAATATATGAGAAACTTAAAGCTAGTCCAATACCTAGATGAAGTCCCATTCCACCTTTGGTTTTTCTTGAAGAAAGAGAGACTCCTATAATGGTTAGAATAAAAGAGGCAAACGACATAGCTACCCGTTTATGATACTCAATCTGGAACTCCTTGATATTACCAAATCCTCTTCGTTTTTGTTTATCTATGTATTTACTTAATTCCGGACTGGTCATCATTTCGTGTTGATTCTTCATAATGAGGAAGTCAGCAGGTTCCATTACAATGACAGAGTCAAGACTCTCTCCTTTAATTATATTTTCATGCATTCCGTCAAATTCCCGAATCATATAGTTTTTGATGATCCAGGTGTGAACTTTGGTCGTGTCGTACGTTATACTTCTGGCTGTTAGGTGAGATACGAGCTTCTTATCTTCAAACTTATCTAAAGAGAACCGATATCCTGTTTTACTATAATCTTCGTAACGTTCAATGTACGCTATAACTCCGGAATCTACTTCTAATTGAACATTTCGGGCTCGATTGGTTTTCCGAGGTTTATAATATTTATCTTCAAAATCCAAGCGAGTTACACTTCCTTTAGGTATGATGTAAGCTCCTAGAGTAAAAGTTACTCCGGCGATTATAGCCGCTGAAATCATATAGGGCTTTAAGAGTCTTTTAAAACTCATTCCACTGGCAAACATAGCTATGATTTCAGAGTTTTCAGCTAGCTTAGATGTGAAGAAAATAACAGCAATAAAGACAAATAACGGACTGAATAGATTGGCAAAATAAGGAATAAAATTGAGGTAATAGTCAAAAGCAATGGCACTCCATGGCGTATCATTATTCATAAAGCGATCCATTTTTTCATTAAAGTCGAAAACAACCGCAATAGAAATGATTAAAGCAATAGCGAAGATATAAGTTCCTAGGAACTTCCCTATGATGTATTTATCTAACTTGGTTAAGAACTTATCACCTCTCATCTGCCTAAATTATAATCGTGTCGTCACTTTTTGAACCATCATTGCCTTCCAGGAGGTAAAATCACCGACTAATATGTGTTGCCTTGCCTCTTTGACTAACCATAAATAGAATGCTAAATTATGAATGGAAGCAATTTGACCTGCCAGTAACTCCTTAGCCTGAAAAAGATGTCTAAGATACGCTTTACTGTATAATGTATCAACAAAAGAGGCTCCATTTTCTTCTATAGGTGAAAAATCTTTCTCCCATTTTTTATTTTTCATATTTAGAATACCCTCTTTAGTAAAGAGCATTCCGTTACGTCCATTGCGAGTTGGCATCACACAATCAAACATGTCAACTCCCAGTTCAATACTTTCTAAGATATTAGCCGGAGTTCCAACCCCCATTAAATATCTGGGTTTATCTTTAGGTAAAATGGCATTCACCAAATCTATCATTTCATACATAACCTCTGCGGGTTCACCAACAGCTAGTCCTCCAATGGCATTTCCATCGGCTCCTTTTGAAGCAATATACTCAGCCGACTGCTTTCTTAAATCCGGATATATACAACCTTGAACAATAGGGAACAAAGATTGATTATATCCATACTTAGGTTCTGTTGTATTGAAACGATTGATACATCTGTCCAGCCATCTATGTGTAAGCTCCATAGAGTTTTTAGCATACTGATAATCGGAGTTTGCAGGAGCACATTCATCAAAAGCCATCATGATGTCAGCTCCTATTGTTCGCTCTAAATCCATTACCTTTTCAGGTGTGAAAAAGTGTTTACTGCCATCAATATGTGAACGAAATTCTGCACCCTCTTCACTTAATTTGCGAATATCAGAGAGTGAGAAAACTTGAAAACCTCCACTATCCGTTAAAATAGGACCGTCAAAACTATTGAATTTATGTAAGCCTCCCGCACTTTCCAATACATCCATTCCCGGACGTAAATATAGATGATAGGTGTTACCTAAAATGATTTGAGCTTTTATATCTTCCTTTAATTCGGTGGGATGTACTCCTTTTACACTACCAACAGTTCCCACAGGCATGAAAATTGGAGTTTCAATGTTCCCGTGGTCTGTTTCCAATAAACCCACTCTAGCGCTGCTTTTGGGGTCAGTATGCTGTAAAGTAAACTTCATTATTTATCTTTTGTCTGGTCTGAAAGAGTGAAATCAATAGGGTTTATTACCTTTTCGTTGGTAATGGCTAAGTCGAAAACTTCTTTCACATTGTCCACATAGTGGAAAGTTAAACCTTTTAGATAGATTTCTTGTATTTCGTCTATGTTTTTTTTGTTTTCAGTAGACAGAATAATCTCTTTAATACCTGCACGCTTAGCTGCTAATATCTTCTCTTTAATGCCTCCAACCGGAAGCACTTTTCCTCTTAATGTAATTTCGCCGGTCATTGCAATATTTGCTTTGACTTTACGTTGAGTAAATGCAGAGGCTAATGATGTAGCCATAGTAATACCTGCCGATGGACCATCTTTTGGAATTGCACCTTCGGGTACATGTAAGTGGACACTCCAATTATTGAATACTTCGTGATCAATGTTCAACATCTCTGCGTGTGCTTTGATATACTCCAAAGCAAGTAGAGCTGACTCTTTCATTACATCTCCCAGATTTCCGGTAATGGTTAACTTACCTCCCTTGCTGCGACTCAAGCTAGTTTCCACAAAAAGAATCTCTCCACCAACAGCAGTCCAAGCTAGACCTGTAACCACTCCTGCATGGTGATTCCCCTGATAAACCTCTTTGGTGTATTCAGGTGCGCCTAAGTAGTTGTACAGGTCGTTTTTACGTATCGTTTTAGTACTAATATCATTATCTGTGGCATATTCACGAGCAATTTTACGAAGCACCTTATTAATCTTCTTCTCTAGTTCGCGAACCCCACTCTCTCTTGTATACGACTCGATGATGTCTTCTAACGCATTTTTGTAGAATTTGACATCTCCTTTCTTCATTCCGTTAGCTTCTACCTCTTTAGGAACTAAATGACGACGTGCAATTTCCACTTTCTCCTCTGTAATGTAACCACTAACCTCAATTAGCTCCATACGATCAAGTAAAGGAGCAGGTATAGTGTTCAGATTATTGGCAGTAGCAATAAACATTACCTTGGATAAGTCGTAATCTACATCCAAATAATTGTCGTGAAAGGCTGTGTTTTGCTCAGGATCTAAGACCTCTAATAATGCAGAAGAAGGATCTCCTTGTCTGTCTCTGTTTATTTTATCAATCTCATCTAATACAAAAACAGGATTAGATGATTTAGCTCGAATCAAGTTTTTGATGATTCGACCCGGCATTGCTCCGATGTATGTTCTTCTGTGACCTCTAATTTCAGCTTCATCGTGAACACCTCCTAATGACATACGGATGTATTTGCGATTTAAAGCTTTGGCTATAGATTTTCCTAGAGATGTTTTACCTACTCCGGGAGGACCATATAAACAGATAATGGGCGATTTCATATCCCCTTTAAGCTTAAGAACAGCTAAGTGCTCCAAAATACGTTCTTTTACTTTTTCCAAGCCATAATGATCTTTATCCAATATCTTTTCTGCTTTCTGAAGGTCTAAATTATCTTTAGTGTAGACCCCCCAAGGAAGGCTAAGCATGGTTTGGAGAAAATTTAATTGCGTACTGAATTCTGGAGATTGAGTATGTGTACGTTCTAGCTTTTGTAATTCCTTCTCAAAAGTTTGTTTTACCTCATCGGGCCATTTCATTTTATTAGCTTGTTGGCGTAATTCTTCAATTTCTTTGTCTTGAGAACCACTGCCCAATTCACTTTGAATGGCTTTTATCTGTTGTTGTAGGAAATATTCCCTTTGTTGCTTGTCGATATCTTCACGGGCACGCATTTGTACTGTGGCTTTAATTTCAGCCAACTGTACTTCAGTTGTAAGTATCTTCAATAAATATTTAGCTCTATCCAGCAAAGAATCTTTACTTAACAACTCAATTTTCTCTACTATCTTGATAGGTAAATTGTTTGAGATAAAGCTGATTAAATGAAGAGGGTTATCAATGTTATTCAATCCAAAAAGAGCTTCTTTGGGTAATTGAGAAAGATTGATATATCTAACTGTCAATTCTCTACAAGAATCAATTAAAGCATTATATTCTTGTTCTTCAGATTGTCTAGGCTTTCTGTCTAATAGTGTATCTACCTTACCTATTAAATAAGGTTCTTCTTTTATTATCTCTTTGAGTTCAGCTCGTCTTAGTCCTTGTACAATAACTGTTGGAGCTTGTTCGGGTATGTGAAATACCTTAACAATGCGTCCGACAGTACCAATGGGGTACAGATCTTCAAATCCCGGATTGTCTTCGTTTTGATCTTTTTGACAATGTACTGCAACCAATCCTTTTTTTCTCTCCAACTCTTTAATTAATTGCAAAGAACTGGGACGTCCCACTGCAATAGGCAGAAAAACATTGGGGAAAAGAACCATATTCCTTAAAGGTAAAATAGGTATTGTTTCCTCTATGGTAACATCTGAAAGTGATGTGGAATCGGGATGCTCTCCTTCAAAGTCAGCAATGAATGATAAAGAGTCTCCCTCATAATCATTTATGTCGTCTGTGAAATATCTTTTTGTTTTGTTGTCCATGAATAATGCTCCTGGTTATTTAGTTTTATTATGTCATACTGGCAGCCATAATAAGCGGCTGCAAAGTTAGTCTATTCTTCATTAAGAAAGAAAAACCTAGATAACTAAATTGCAAATTCAGTGCCAAAGAGTGAATTTATATATCTATTAGTGATTATTAAGTTTTTTCTAATCGTTTTCTTACCCCTAGTTTCTTTTGTTCTGAAGGGGTCTAGGGGCGAACATGCCTCGGTCCTAGACCGACACCCCTTCAGTCCTAGACCGAGAGGCATTCGGTCCTAGACCGATAAAAACTCTACTTTTGCTGTTTTTATTAAATAGTAGAAATGGTGTTGTATTATAATCTTATCTTTGATGTTGAATTAAAGTCATAATGTCGTATGAGTAATACATCTTTTCAGTTTAAACAATTTACTATACATCAAGATCGATGTGCCATGAAAGTGGGAACTGATGGAGTACTATTAGGAGCTTGGGTGGATTTAACAAATAAAAAAAAGCTACTAGATGTTGGAACAGGAACCGGTCTTGTTGCTCTAATGATGGCTCAACGATTGGGAGATGTTGATATCACTGCTATTGAAATAGATGAAGATGCAGCAATCCAAGCAAACGAGAATGTACAAGATACACCTTGGAAGGATAGGGTAGGAGTAAAACATTGTAATTTTCTCTCTTATTCAACTATTCAGAAGTTTGACGGTATAGTTTCTAATCCTCCCTATTTTGCTAACGATTTAATTTCTCCTGATAAACAACGGACCTTGGCAAGACATAATAATCATATGTCGTATGCTGAGCTTATTAATAAGGTGGCTAGCTTACTCAGTAATGATGGAAGTTTCTCGGTTATCTTACCCTTTAATCAAAAAGAAGATTTTATGTTTCTCTGTCAGGAGTCAAGACTAAATGTAAAACGAATTGTTAATATACAAACAAAAGTAGGAGTTCCTTTTAAGCGAGTTTTATTAGAATTTGTTTTCAATAAAATAGAAGATATCGAAGAAAAAGAATTGCTAGTAGAAATAGAAAGACACCGCTATTCAACCGAATATATAAACTTGACAAAAGATTTTTACTTGAAAATGTAAATTTAATGAATTGTAAATCAGCTCGTAATGAATAAGGTGTAAAAAGAGTTGAAATTTAATTCATAAAAAGTTTGGAGTGAATAAAGAAAGTCTCTATATTTGCATCGCATTTAAGGATAAAACCTAATGAAATGTACGGGGTGTAGCGCAGTCCGGTTAGCGCACCTGCTTTGGGAGCAGGGGGTCCCAGGTTCGAATCCTGGTACCCCGACAAAAAAAGACAGCTTTGAATATTCAAAGCTGTCTTTTTTTATATGTGTTTGGGAGATGGTGTAAAAAAAGGACGAAAGATTTATCTTCCGTCCTTTTCAGTTTAGTTAATCCAAGAATTATTCCCCAAATCTTTTTTCCACTTCTGCCCAATCAATGATGCTCCATAGATCTTTAATATGATCAGCACGTCTGTTTTGGTAATCTAAATAGTAAGAGTGTTCCCATACATCAAAACCTAATAAAGGTTTTAATCCGTTGCGAATAGGATTACTACCATTACCTTCTTTAGTGATTTTAAGTTTTCCACTTTCATCGACTGATAGCCAAGACCATCCCGAACCAAATAATGTAGTAGAAGCATTATTAAATTCAGTTTGGAACTCTTGGAAACTTCCAAAATCACGTTTAATAGCTTCAGCTAATTTACCTTTAGGCTCTTTTTGCTCTTGTTTAGGAGTGAACTGTAAGAAATATAAGGTATGATTCAATACTTGTCCGGCATTATTAAAAATAGCTCCATCAGGTGCAGTTTTAACAATATCTTCTAAAGATTTCTTTTCATACTCAGTACCAGCTATAAGGCTGTTTAATGTATTTACATAGTTTTGCAAGTGCTTTCCATAGTGGAAATCAATGGTTTGCTCACTAATAACTGGAGCTAAAGCATCTTTTGCATACGGTAATTTAGGCATATCAAAATTCATAATCATAAGAATTAATGTAGTTAATAATAGTTTCATAATAGTAAAGTATTTAATCAATACTAAAACCTGTTAGATATAGAAACATCATATCAGGTAAAAATGTTCTTGCTTCAATAAACTTTCTTATATCTTTGTCTTAAGAATAATAAAAATCAGCGAAAAAAGGATATCTATGCCTAATTATTTAGACGAACTGGATGATGATCAGCGTGCTGCTGTGTTGTATAACGAAGGACCTTTATTAGTAATTGCAGGAGCAGGATCGGGTAAAACACGTGTTTTAACTTATAAAATAGCTCATTTGTTGAAAAATGGCTATAAACCCTGGAATATTTTAGCCTTAACTTTTACGAATAAAGCAGCCCGTGAAATGCAAGATCGAATAGGTTTACAAGTTGGAAAAAGTACAGCTCAACACTTGTGGATGGGTACTTTTCACTCCATTTTTTCTCGTATTCTCAGGCGTGAAGCAGAGGTGTTGGAATTTCCTTCCAATTATACCATTTATGATGCAGCCGATAGTCGGAACCTGATTCGCTCTTTGATAAAACAGTTAAACTTAGATGAAAAGGTATATAAAGAAGGGGCAGTTCAAGCAAGAATATCCAATGCTAAGAATTACTTAATTACTCCTTCTAGTTATGCTCAGAGTAGAGAACTTTACGAAAGTGATAAAGGGGCAAAGATGCCACAAATTAGTGAAATATACAGACATTATTGGGATCGTTGCCGTCAGGCCGGAGCAATGGACTTTGATGATTTACTGCTCTATACTTTTTTGCTTTTTAGAGATTTTCCGGAAGTACTCTCCAAATATCAAGAGCAGTTTCAATATATTTTAGTCGATGAATATCAAGATACAAACAGTGCACAACATACCATTGTCTCTTTATTAGGCAAAAAGCATCAGCAAGTTTGTGTGGTGGGAGATGATGCACAAAGCATTTACTCTTTTCGTGGTGCGAACATCGATAATATTTTAAGCTTCTCTAGTATCTATCCGCAAACTAAGATATTTAAACTGGAACGCAATTATCGTTCTACTCAAAATATTGTAAGTGCAGCAAACAGTTTAATAAAGAAAAATGAGCGGCAAATTCCCAAAGATGTTTTTTCTGAAAATATTAAAGGAAATAAAATAAAATTATTTGAGGCTTATAGCGATATAGAAGAAGCAGAAATAGTGGTAAACAAAATTACAGAACTTAACCGTAAGTTGGATTTCCAATATGCCGATTTTGCTGTTTTATATCGAACAAATGCGCAGAGTCGTGTTTTTGAAGAATCTATGCGCAAAAAAGGAATTCCTTACAGAATTTATGGAGGGCTTTCATTTTATCAACGAAAAGAAATTAAAGATGCCATAGCCTATTTCAGGTTGACTGTTAATCCTCATGATGAGGAAGCATTTAAGCGAATAATAAATTACCCTACACGAGGAATTGGCAAAGTAACACAAGATAAAATTTTAGAACTCGCCATACAAAATAATGTGAGTTTATGGAAAGTTATTAAAAATCCATCCGAATTTAATTTGGAATTAAATAAAGGAACAACAAACCGATTGTTTACATTTGGAGAAATGATTCAATCGTTTATAGTTAGTTCCGCTGAACTCAATGCCTATGAAATGGCCTTACGCATAATTAAGGAATCAGGAATGGCCGATGAATTTATAAAAGATTTATCTCCAGAAAACATGAGTAGACAAGAGAATCTGGAAGAGCTGTTGAATGGAATGAATGAATTTTGTATTTCTCGGGAAGAAGAAGGTAATAGTCAAGTTATGCTTTCTGATTTTCTATCAGAAGTTTCATTATTAACAGACCAAGATACTGACAGTGAAGAAGAAAGTAAGATTACTTTAATGACTGTACATTCAGCTAAAGGATTGGAATTTAAGAATGTTTTTGTGGTAGGTATGGAAGAGAATCTATTTCCTAGTGGTATGTCTGGCTATTCTCCTCATGCATTGGAAGAAGAGCGGAGATTATTTTATGTGGCTATTACGCGTGCTGAAGAGAATTGTTTTTTATCTTATGCCAAATCTCGTTTTCGTTATGGAAAAACAGAACCAGGCATACCCAGTCGTTTCTTGAAAGAAATAGATGCTGAATTTATGGAATTACCAGATACCTTTGGATTACATAGTACTATAGAAAGAACAGCCTCTGAATTTCGAAGTGCTAGGAGTGTTACTACTCACAAGAAACCTTTGTTTGAAAGTCAAAAGCCTATCGTTCAGCCGCCTGTTGCCAAGAGTCATATGAAAAGAGTTAAGAGTATACCTACAAGTGCTTCTTCACAGCATGATGTACAACAATTAAATGCTGGTCAAACCATTGAACACGAACGTTTTGGAATAGGAGAAGTGATTAGTGTAGAAGGTGTGGGTGATAATGCCAAAGCAAAGATTCAATTTAAATATGCAGGTGAAAAGCAACTTTTACTGCGCTTTGCACGTTTTAAAGTCATAAAATAAAGAATAAAAATAGAATTAAAATGGATGTGAATCAATTTCCTAATCCTAGTTATATCATAGATGAAAAACTACTAAGGAGAAACTTAGAGTTGATTAAAGGTGTAGCCACAGACGCTGATGTAGAAATTATCCTGGCTTTTAAATCGTTTGCTATGTGGAAGAGCTTCCCTATATTTCGTGAATATATAGAAGCTTGTACCGCTAGTTCGTTATATGAGGCTCGTTTGGCTGTGGAGAAGTTTGGTAATAAGGCTCATACATATGCACCTGCTTATGTAGATGAGGAGTTTGATGAAATTGTAAAACTAAGTAGCCATATCTCTTTTAATTCCTTGAATCAGTTTGAACATCTTTATGCAAAGACTCTTGGTTCAGAAGTTTCTTGTGGACTTCGTATTAATCCAGAGTATTCTGAAGTAGAAACTGAACTTTATAATCCTACTGCTCCAGGATCTCGTTTCGGAGTTACGTATGATAAATTACCCGATAAATTACCCGATGGAATTGAGGGTTTTCATTGTCATACGCACTGTGAATCTTTTTCTTATGCTTTGGAACGTACATTAGAACATATTGAGACAAAGTTTTCCAAATGGTTCAATCAGATAAAATGGCTGAATTTAGGTGGAGGACATTTAATGACGCATAGGGAGTACGATGTTGAACATCTGATTGAAGTTCTTAAGGATTTGAAGGAGAAATATCCTCATTTGAAAATTATCATGGAACCCGGTTCAGCTTTTACCTGGCAAACCGGTGTACTAACCTCAAAGGTTATTGATATTGTTGAAGATAAAGGTATCCAAACGGCTTTACTCAATGTGAGTTTTACTTGTCACATGCCCGACTGTTTGGAAATGCCTTATCAACCCGAAGTAAGAGGGGCGACTATGGGGAGTAAAGGCTCTTATGTTTATCGGTTAGGTGGAAATTCTTGTTTAAGCGGGGATTATATGGGGGATTGGAGTTTCCCAAAAGAGTTGAAAGTTGGAGATATTTTAATCTTTGAAGATATGATTCATTATACTACGGTAAAAACCAATATGTTTAATGGGGTGTCTCATCCAGCCATAGGAATGTGGACGGAGAATAACGAGGCTGTGGTTTTTCGTAAATATACCTACGAAGATTACAGAGATCGTATGGATTAATTAAAAAACGGAAAAAATAGAGAGTAGAATTTGTATTTGTTTTTATTATGCATATTTTTGTAAACGCAATGCGGAAATA
>CAZGUI010000051.1:0-17708 GCA_964528875.1 uncultured Bacteroides sp.
TTTAATTTATAATTTTTATCTTTGCTACACAAAAATCAAAATAGAATTCTGCAAAATGAGCTACTTAATAAAACCAGAGGGATATAAACCCTTATTAGATCTTAAACAAACCGAACTTGGCATTAAACAGATAAAAGACTTTTTTCAAACCAATTTATCAGCCGAGTTAAGGTTACGCAGAGTTACGGCTCCACTCTTCGTACTTAAAGGAATGGGAATTAACGACGACTTAAGTGGTATTGAACGTCCTGTTTCCTTTCCTATTAAAGATTTACAAGATGCTAAAGCTGAGGTTGTACACTCCTTAGCTAAATGGAAAAGAATGACTCTTGCAGATTATAATATTGATACCGGTTATGGCATTTACACGGACATGAATGCTATCCGATCGGATGAAGAACTGGGAAACTTACATTCTCTTTATGTGGATCAATGGGACTGGGAATTGGTTATTACCGATGAAAACAGAACTTTTGAATACCTAAAAAATGTGGTAAATCGCATATATAGTGCAATGATTCGCACAGAATACATGGTGTATGAAATGTACCCGACAATTCGTCCTTGTTTACCGGAAGAAATACATTTTATCCACTCTGAGGAGCTTAGAGCAATGTATCCCGATTTATCACCCAAAGACAGAGAACATGCCATTACCAAAAAATTCAAAGCTGTATTTATCATTGGCATTGGAGGAAAATTGGCGGATGGACAGAAACATGATAACCGTGCTCCGGATTATGATGATTACACCACTTTAGGACTGAATGGATATCCCGGATTAAATGGAGACATTCTGGTTTGGGATCATATATTGGAACAACCTATGGAGTTATCTTCAATGGGTATCCGTGTAAACAAAAAAGTTCTTCTACACCAATTAAAAGAAGAGGGTGAAGAAAAACGTCTAGAATTATACTTCCACAAACGTTTAATAAACGATGAACTTCCTTTATCTATTGGTGGAGGAATTGGGCAGTCTCGACTTTGTATGTTCTATCTTAGAAAGGCTCACATTGGAGAGATTCAAGCTAGTATTTGGCCCGAGGAGATGCGTAAAGAGTGTGCTAAACATCAAATACCACTAATCTGAATAAACTAAGACGATGGACGTAAAAATTGAAGAGAGTTGGAAGGAGCAATTAGAGGTTGAATTTGGAAAACCTTATTTTCAAGAGCTAACCTCTTTTGTAAGAAAAGAGTATCAAACGCAAACCATCTACCCTCCCGGCTCTTTCATTTTTAATGCTTTTAATCTTTGTCCTTTCAACGACACAAAGGTGGTTATCATTGGACAAGACCCCTATCACGGGCCTAATCAAGCACATGGCCTCTGTTTTTCGGTTAACGATGGCGTAGAGTTTCCTCCTTCACTAAACAATATATTCAAAGAAATAAAGAACGATTTAGACATACCTGTTCCTACATCGGGCAACCTAACCCGATGGGCTGAACAAGGGGTATTATTATTGAATGCCACACTGACTGTCCGTGCCCGACAAGCCGGATCACATCAAAACAAAGGTTGGGAACAATTTACAGATGCTGTAATACGCTTGCTTGCAGAGCAAAAGGAACATCTGGTTTTCATTTTATGGGGTGCTTATGCCCAAAAGAAAGGTGCTTTCATTGACAGAAACAAACACTTAGTTCTAGAATCAGTACATCCTTCTCCTTTAGCTGCCCACCGAGGTTTTTGGAACAACCATCATTTCAGTAAAACTAATAGTTATTTGGAACAACTGGGTAAAACACCTATTCAATGGTAAATTTCCGACTTTAACTAAAAGACATCTTTTAATTCCATTTCAAAACAAATTTCGCTCCAACAGGAATTGCATACACTGACAGTGTATTATTAGGGTTGTACGAAAATTTCAAGAGTTTAAGTTTTACACTATCAAACTGACTTTAGATAGGAAATATTAATACCACTGAATGTTACTTTGAGTGTGACTGCGTTGATCCCATTTCAAATCTTGTAACATACTTGCATTGGCACGTATGGTAAAGTTATAGTACTTCCAACGACCAAAAGGCGAGATACTAGCCGTCATACTAAAACAGTGTAGGTCACGTGAAACAGATAAGGAAGTCTGAGTAACCTCTTTTACTGTAAAGTCATATCCCGTACTAAAATTCACACTCCAACGATTAGATATTTTGATGTTACCCGAAGCATTGATATTATGTGTATAGGTAAAGGGATAACGCATTGTTTTTTCGTTAATTCGACGCGATCGGTCTTCCCGAATATTGAAAGAATAGTTTATATTCAAAGACCAAGGCATCTTAAACACCTGATATCCATCATCATCCACCTCAGCCTCTTTTACCTGTTTGGTTGGAACACCATCTCCAAAATCATCTTCATCTTCTTCCGTGGAAGCAGTTTGAGGAGGAGAATCTGTATCTTTTTTCTTTCCAAAGAGTTTCTTCCAAGTATCGTTATTCAATGTATAATTAAAAGAAGTCCCCCATCCTTCAAAACGTCCAAATCGACCGTACGACCACTCTGTTCTATCTCCTACTCTTACATTTCCTTTATCGTCGAATTCATAAGCATAAGTAGCAAACCTTGAATTAAGGTTTAAGGTATAATTTTTGCTCAATTTCAAACGAAGTCGCATCGTTAAATCACTCCAAGGTCTCCTTTCAGCAGCGAAGTTGTAAGATAAACTCGCCCCTAACTCATCTATTAAACTGACCTTTTTTACTGAGTCATTTTTGGTTTTGTACTTCATCTCGAAGTTATTGGAAACATCAAAATTAATCACTCCTTGCTTTCCTCTTCCGGGAACACCAAAAGGTTGACCAGCATAGGGAGAATAAACTTGTGGCATTCCGTTAGCATCTGTATACTCTTTATAGTACCCGTAACTAGGATCACCAAAGTCGGGTGCAGCACTTAATGACACCTGTGGAGTAATTACGTGACGTATCTGGATGTCTTTGCTCTTCATAAAGATAGGCTTGTACATTCCATACAGTTTGGTATTTAAACTTAAACTGGCATTGTAGTTATAGACTCGATGAAATCCATAAATGGTATCAGTTGGCATTAGTTGCTTTGCTTCAGTATCATACTCTTGCATCACTTTCTTTGTGTACCAGCGTTCTGTATAGTTTAGCGAAGGAGAAATATTAAAATGCTTAAATAACGTAAAGGTTGCACTAATGGGAATGTTATGTTGCATACCATTCGTCCAATCTTTGATTAAACTCTTATTGAACAACTCGGTATCTTTAGTCCGAATACTATTAGTTAAACGTCCTGAATAACTAAGCGATATTTTTTCATACCATCTCTCTTTTCCAACTGCACGCTTTCTCTTAAAAGGGTATTTACGACTCAAGGTAATGTTCAAATCAGGCAAAGTTACCGCTATAGAAGAGTCTTTCATGGTCTGTGCAATATTGAATGTTCCGGCAAGGGTAAGTCCTATATCAGGAAACGTTCTGGAATAACTCACACTCGAAGTCTTTGTGTTCTGAGTTAATAAGTTAGAGTTATAGAGATTATTAACGTTAGAGCGCTCATAACTACTGGTTGAGAAGTTCACCTGAGCTGAAAAAGAAGAATTGGGGTTTGCTTTAGCGTCTTGACGATGTGACCAAACAATCTTAAAGTCCTTAGCTACAGAATAATCGGGTAATCCTTTATCTCCTTGCTTCGTTATCTGATAATCTGCATGCAAAGAACCCGAAAAACGATATCTCTTATTATAATTAGATTCTAATCCCAAAGCCCACGAACCTTTGGTGAAAATATCTCCCGTTACTTTCAAATCCATTAAATCATTTATAGCGAAATAATACCCCCCACGTGTTAATCCAAACCCACGACTATAGTCGTCCATATAGGTAGGCATAATAATCCCCGAAGAGTAGCTAGAGGAAAAAGGAAAAAAGAAAAAAGGAACGGCTAAGGGTAAAGGAACATCCTCTACCACCAAATAAGCAGGACCAGCCACTACATTTTTCTTAGGTTTTACTTTTGCAGTAGTCATCTGAAAATAAAAGTGTGGATTATCATGATGATCGCAAGTGGTATAACGCCCACTTTGCATAAAAATCTCATCATTGGCACCTTTCTTTGCACTATAACTGGTAACATAGCCCTCACCTTGTTGCGTTACAATGTTATTGATAAATCCTTTCTTAGTTTTAAAGTTGTATCGGATAGTTTCTGATTCATAGGGAGTTTCACCATCTTTAAAAACAGGACGTCCTGAAATAACATCCAACGAATCTTTAATTCCACGAGCATACACGGTACTACTGTCTAAGTTCATAGAAATAATTTCAGACTCCAGTTCTATTTTCTCGTAATTGACTTTTCCCTTCCCGTATAAATGAGCATAACCACTTTGTGTAAAGACAATAGAGTCATTAGCCTCATAGAATACAGGAGCAGAGAGTGGTTGTTTCTTCGGCTCACTGGTTTCCAATCTCAAAGAATCATTAGGTGTAGTTTTTTTAGCTACTACACTTGTGTCTGCCAACAGAGGAGTTACAGAATTAATTGAGTCTTCTTGAACTACAATGGAATCTTGTACCGACAATTGATCAACAACCTCTTGTTGAGCAAAAGTGCGATTGCATAGTAGCAAAAAAAGTGCAATCAGTATAAAAGATGTAATTATTTTCCGTCTTATTGGCATCATTAGCCTATATATAATTATACTTTAGGGAGCAAAAGTACATAATCTATGGTAATATAACAGAAGAAAAAGCTGTTTAAATGTTTTTTTAGAATTCATAGAAAAAGTTCACACCAATCATCGAACCGTTTTACTCCTTCAGAACTATGTTTTGCTATACTTTCTCTAGCTTCAGTTAAAGATTTCTTCTGATTCAGATTGGTTTTGGAATAAAAAACATCAGCAAAGCAAATCAGCTTCTCTTCAATGGATAAAGGTATCATATCTTTTACAGGTATTGGAATATGAAAAGCTTTCACTTCTTCTTTTGTAATACCCGCTCCGGTATGACGTTCACACACTAATGCATGGCGTGAATACCCCTCCTTACGCATTAATTCTGCCCCTAAATAACCATGAGCCAAATAAGGCTGATTGCCAAAACACTGAATGGTTGGTGCATGGGTCAAGAAGATACCGATGTCATGCAACATAGCAGCCTCATAGACAAAATCCATATCCACAATTAATTGCGACTTAGATGCCAACTCTAACGCTAAATCTGTGACTTCTTTACTATGTGTCAATAAAATGTACTTTAACTTGTTTTCCTCAGGGTAATAAGTATCAATAATTTTAAGAACATCCATCATAACGAAATATAAATTAAAACACGTATGATGTTATCAATAAACATCATACGTGTGAAGTATATTATTTTATACTATTTAAAATATCTAGCTTTCCTTCTTTTATTAATTTAAGGATCAGTTCACCAAATAGAGTGTTTTGCCAGGCAAACCATGAGCGAGTAAAATCATAATGGTTATTTACATTAAAGGATTCATGCATAAATCCGGTATCAGCATCTGTATTCATCAGCATTTCGATACATTCTTTTATTTCAGCATCATCTTGGCTGGTGAAAGTTTTCATCATTATACTCATCGGCCATGCCATATCATACCCAATGTGAGGACCACCAATTCCTTCACCATCTTTGCCTTTGAAAAAGTATGGATTGTCTTCGCTCCACACAAATCGACGGGTATTTTGATAAATCGGGTCATTTACATTCATATCACCTAAATAAGGCATAGCCAATAAACTGGGTACATTAGCATCATCCATCAACAAGTGATTACCAAAGCCATCTACCTCAAAAGCATAAATTGTGCCATATTTGGGATGATTATAGGTTGCATATTTCATTAATGCTTCTTCCACTTCATCAGCAAGTTCCATACATTCTTGAGCCAGAGAAGCATTTTTATTTACTACATTTAAAATTTCTGCAGCTTTTCTTAATGAGGTTACTGCAAAAAAGTTGGAGGGAACTAAAAACTGAAAAGTTGTAGCATCATCCGATGGACGAAAAGAGGAGACAATCAGTCCAACAGGTTTTACCGGTGTTCCTTTTCCCACATTGCTTAAGGTGTCAAAAGTACGATCAGTTATTCTTAAGAAAGTATAAGGTCCTACTCCTTCCTTTCGTTGTTGCTCCTTAAAGGTTTTCAATACATTTTGAATGGCCGCCAACCACTCTTCTTCAAAAATGGTTACATCTCCTGTAACTTTCCAAAACTCATAGGCCAAACGAATGGGATAACAATGAGAATCTATTTCCCATTTACGTTCATGTACACCGGGTTTCATGTCGGTTACATCGGTCTTCCACTCTCCTACTTCATTTACATCAGTATAAAAGGCATTGGCATAAGGATCTAAATTGATTGAATTGAATTGACGCAAAATAACACCTGTAAGCATTTCTTTTAACTTACGATCATCGTTAGCAAAAGGAACATAAGGCCAAACTTGAGCACCAGAGTCTCTTAACCACATGGCATGAATATCTCCGGTATAAACGCTGGTATCTGGTTTCCCTTTTCTTTTTTCAAAGCGTACAGTAGTATCCAGTGTATTAGGAAAACAATTTTCAAACATCCAAGCCAGCTTGGGATTTTTAAGTAGAGGTTTAACTCTTTGTATCTCTTTTTCTATGGCTGTAGAGACAAATAGCCTATCTTTCTGAAGTGGGCGTTGACTCTTATACAAGTCTTTCTCTACATTCGTGTTATCTTTTACCAACACTAGGTTTTCAGCTTGTAAAGTTAGTCCAAAGGAAACCAAAACGACAGTTACTACGGTCTTAATAAATACTTTTACTTTCATTTTATTATTTTTTTATGGATATGACAGATCAAATAACATATTATGAAAATCGAGAAAAATATATTTCTCTATTCATTCAATGAGTTTTTTCTAATTTACAACTGTCCGAATCATTGGGAAACTCACATTGCAAATAAAATTCACTCATTTTCATCTAAGATAATAGATTATTTAATAACGTAATACATATAACTTAAGAAAGGAGAAGAAAATTTAGGGGTCTTAGACCCAATGGGGTTCGGTCTAGGACCGACTAACACCCCACTTACAAGCAAAGAAACACATATCCTATTTCTGTTGTGATTTTCGTTCTTTTTTCCACAATTGCCATGAGTTTATTATATTTTGCCATAGTACATAAGTACCCGGTCCTATAGAAGCTAAGGGATTCAAATAGGATTGTGTAATCCAAATAGCTAAAATGGTGTTTTTTTGTCCTAGAGCTTGTCCTCCGGCTATCCGGTCATTGTAAAGTGACCCCAACTGCTTGCCTAAGAAAAACTGCAAACTACAAACAATTAAACTAGCGACAGCAATTAAGATTTCTGTTTTACCATCTGCAGGATGATAAATTATAGCATAAAGGGTTTGTGCTGTAACAATGGCCAATGAAACTGCCCAGAGATAAAAAGCCAACCCATTATAAGACAAAAGAACTCGATGTAAACGTTTCCAATACTTTTCCAAAATTAAAGCTAAAAGAAAAGGAGCAATCAACAATGGAAAAACACGACTCATAATGAGATTAAACGACTTCAAAAAAGTAATATCTCCACTATCGGTTATAAACGGAAAAAACACAGAGATATAGAAAGCCACCACTATGTTTATTAATAAGGTGTATGAAGTTAGACTAGCAGCATTTCCGCCTAGTTTATCGGTAATTACTGCTGCAGCTGTAGCAGTGGGACAAATAACACAGACCATAATGGCTTGTGCCACTAATACATTAAAAGGAGCAATGAGATAATAAAGCAATAAAGAACCAATCACTTGAATTAAAAGAAGCCAAGCGTGTAAAGGTTGTAACTTTAGTTCACGAGGAGATATTTTACAGAATGTTAACAACAACATAGAGAAAATAAGAAAAGGGGTGAGAAATGAGAGCTGAACCATCCATGGATAGGTCAATCCTCCAACTACCATAGCAACTGGTAGTGTCCATTTTTTTAAGAAACGAATGATCACTTTATCTTTATATTTATATCTTTATCACGTGAAAGTACAAAGTAAGTTCTATTTAATAGAATATTGCTGTTTTAAGCGTGTTTTTTATATCAAAAAATAAAGATGAAAGTACTCAGCACTTGAAAGAAGTAAAATGAGAGAGATAACTATAAAACGTTTAAACTCATAGACAATATTGAGTTTTCACTTTTTTCCATTAAATTTGTATTCATATTTTGTTCAACATGAAACCACATAGATTATTAGTAATTAGCTTTTTATTGTGTTTGTTTGTACTATCTCCTAAATTGAGTACAAATATCCGAGCACAAAACTTTAAAGTTGTTATTGACCCAGGACATGGAGGACATGATCCAGGTGCAGTAGGTAAAATATCGAAAGAAAAGGATATTAATCTCGCTGTAGCTTTAAAGTTAGGACGACTTATTCAACAAAAGAGCCCGGGAGTTGAGGTAGTATATACAAGAAGAAAGGATGTTTTTGTTCCTTTAATGAAAAGGGCAGAAGTAGCAAACAAGGCTAAGGCTGATTTATTTATTTCCATACATACCAACTCAATAGCTGGTTCAAAGGCTGTCAAAGGGGCTTCTACATGGACACTGGGGTTAGCTAAATCTCAAGCAAACCTAGATGTGGCTAAAAGAGAAAACTCTGTTATTCTTTATGAAGATGACTACAAAACTCGTTACGCAGGTTTTGATCCCAACTCCTCTGAATCATACATCATCTTTGAGTTTATACAAGATAAAAACATGGCTCAAAGTGTTGAGTTTGCTTCAATGGTTCAAAATCAGTTCAAACTTACAGCAAAAAGAGTAGATAAAGGAGTACATCAAGCCGGATTTCTTGTATTAAAAGAGACCGCAATGCCTAGCATTTTAATTGAACTTGGGTTCATTTCAACACAAGAAGAGGAAAGATATCTCAATACACAATCCGGCCAACAAAACATGGCGAATGGCATTTACAACGCCTTTATTAAATATAAAAATGCACACGAATTACGCTTAGCTAAAAACAAAGGTACTCCAACTGCAGTCGTAAAAGAGCCTGTGAACAAATCAAAGGAACAGCCTAAACCTCAAACGCCACCTAAACAAATACCTGTTGAGGAGACACCAGAGGTACAAACACAAAAGGCTCCAAAAGAAACAGTTGCAAATAATGATCCTATCTTTAAGATTCAATTTATGACTTCATCTTCACCACTAAAAGAAAATGACAGTCGTTTCAAAGGATTAAAAAACACGGAATACTATTTTGAAAATGGTATATATAAGTATACTTTTGGGGCTTCTTCAAATTATAATGAAATTAGAAAATTAAGACAACAAGTGGCCTCAAAATTTAAGGATGCTTTCATCATAGCGTTCAAAAACGGACAAAAGATGAATGTTAATCAGGCAATAGACGAGTTCACTAAAAGAAAAAAACAGTAACAGATAAATTCATGAAAAAATATTTCACAAGAGAAGTTAAGATTGGATTAGCAGGAATAGCAGCTCTTTGCATTTTAATCTTCGGCATAAATTTCCTCAAAGGTATTGACTTATTTAAGCCTTCTTATCACATATATGTTAAGTTTCAACAAGTTAGTGGACTAGCAAAATCTGCACCCGTCTTTAGCGATGGCTTTAGAGTTGGAATTGTACGTAATTTAAGTTATGACTACCAAAACCCGGGTAATGTAGTGGTTGCAGTTGAACTTAATGACGATTTACTAATACCTGTTGGAAGTCATGCAGAACTAATTACAGGATTAATGGGAGACGTAACCATGAATTTACATTTGGGAGAAGACAGATCGGCTAAATATGCTCCCGGAGACACGATATATGGAAAGATAGCAGAGGGTATGTTAGACAGAGCCAACTCTCTAATTCCACAAGTAAAACAAATTCTACCCAAATTAGATACGGTTCTACTTTCTCTGAATACCCTGCTAACCAATCCAAATATTGCAAAAACGTTGAATAATGTGGAACATCTAACCTCTTCATTGGCTCAAACATCGGTAGAGATTAATAGCATTGTAAAAAACGACTTACACTCTTTAACAGGAAAATTAAATACGCTAAGCGATAATTTTATCGTTTTGTCTGATAATCTTAAAGATATAGATTACTCGCATACGTTTAATCAAATAGACTCTACACTCTACAATGTAAAAATCCTTACAGAAAAACTTAATAGTAAAGATAATTCTTTAGGGCTACTTCTGAATGAAACAGAATTCTACGACAATTTAAATGCAACCACAGAAAATGCAGCTAGTTTATTAAAGGATTTACAAACCAACCCTAAAAGATACGTTCATTTTTCTCTTTTTGGCTCCAAAAAGAAATAGTCTATTTAGACTTTGTATAAATAATAAACAAGTGTTATAATTTAAATAAATAACGCTACACAGGTGTTAGTATAAGGACTATGGGCTATATTAATTATTGCAAGGAAACACCGACACCAACACCTAACCAAGAAACAACACCCTGACAACCAAACACTTAGAAACAACACAGGATGTTTTTCAATATATTAGGCAGCAAAAAAGATAAGTCGTTGACATTTAATGCATTATTTTCTTTTATTAAAAAGCAAGAAAAAAAGCATTTGTTTTTCTCGAATAAGATTTGCATTTTTGCATAAAGAAAATATTCAGATAACCTAAAAACTGCATCGTTAACCATTATGAATAAAAACTCTCATGTAGCGCTCTGGGATGATTGTCTTAAAATTATTCAAGATAATGTGTCGGAGTCTACCTTTAAGACTTGGTTTGAACCAATAGTTCCATTGAAATATTCTGACAAAACACTTTCTATACAAGTGCCGAGTCAGTTTTTCTATGAGTTTCTAGAAGAGAAATTCGTGGACTTATTGAGACAAACTTTGTACAAAGTAATGGGTGAGGGAACCAAACTGATGTATAATGTAATGGTTGATAAAATTGCTGATCGCTCAGTAAACCTTCAGGGAACTACTCGCTCAACTACTATCAATCAACAAGAGGGTACGCAAATTGACAATAAAAGTCCTCGCTTTATTCATACCCCCAAAGCAAGAGAACTAAATCCTCAACTCAACCCTTGCTATAATTTTGAGAGTTTTATTGAAGGCGATAGTAATAAATTAGCAAGAAGTGTTGCTGATGCGGTTGCTGCTAATCCTGCAAAAACAGTATTTAACCCCCTCTTTATCCATGGAAATTCCGGAGTTGGAAAAACTCACTTAGTGAATGCCATAGGAACAAAAATTAAAGAGAAATTCCCTGAAAAACGTGTACTCTATGTATCTGCACACTTATTCAAGGTTCAATATACTGATTCTGTAAGAAATAATACGACAAACGATTTCATCAACTTTTATCAAACCATAGATGTACTGATTATTGATGATATTCAAGAGTTTGCGGGAGTAACTAAAACTCAAAATACATTCTTCCATATTTTTAACCACTTGCACCAAAATGGTAAACAACTGGTTTTAACCTCTGATCGCTCGCCTGTTTTGCTACAAGGCATGAACGAACGACTACTTACCCGTTTTAAATGGGGTATGGTTGCTGAACTATATAATCCTTCAGTGGAACTTAGAAGAAGTATCTTAAAGAATAAAATCAACAGAGATGGCTTAGATTTTCCTAAGGAAGTGATTGACTATATTGCAGAAAATGTAAACGATAGCATACGTGACTTAGAGGGTATCATTATTTCGATGATGGCGCACTCTACTATATACAATAAAGAAATAGATTTGACTTTAGCTAAACGTATAGTTTCTAAAGTAGCTAAAGTAGAAGATAAAGTAATTACAATTGACCAAATTATAGACATTGTATGTAAGTACTTTAATATAGATGTCTCTGCTATTCATTCAAGATCAAGAAAAAGAGAAATTGCATCAGCCAGACAAATGGCTATGTATTTGGCTAAAACTTATACAGAATCATCGACTACAAATATTGGAAGATGTATAGGCAACAGAAATCACGCAACAGTACTTCACGCTTGTAAGGTTGTTCAAGAACAATGCGAAGTAGACAAGGGATTAAGAGCTGATTTTGAAGCGCTACAAAGAGAGATAAAGAGTAAATAAAAAAAGAAGGGAGTCTCCCTTCTTTTTTTATCATTTTATATCAAAAAACCTTGCTTCTTTAACTGAATTAATAAATCTCCAGAGATTCGCTCGTTATCATCTTTTTTATATCGAACATCAGTAAATACTTGAGCTAATGTTTCTTTATTATTCTCATCTATAAATTTACGACTTTCTTCTAGCGACTCTTTTAAGGCATAAAATTTGTTGATAGCTTCGGATGTATAATCTTTATAGGTTTCATCATGAATAATAGCTTCTAAAGGTAAGCGATCAACCTGAACTGGGTTTTCATCGGGGTACCCTACTGTTATGGTCGTTATAGGAAAAACCAATTCGGGCAATTTTAATGTGTCAATAATCTGTTTTGAGTTATAGAGTACAGTACCTAAATAACAAATGCCTAATCCTTTTGCTTCTGCTGCCACACAAAATGTTTGAGCCACTAACATTGCATCAATTACAGCATTCATAAAAGAGAGATAGTTATTATAACCAGGTTCTGCTTTTCTGTCTCTGCACCATTTAGTAAAACGACGGAAATCAGCACAGAAAGTTAAAGATACAGGTGAGCCTTTTACCATTGGTTGATTAAAATGTGCTGGTGCTAATTTGGCTTTCATTTCATCATCTTCAGTAATAATAATACTGTAAAGTTGCATATTACCTGTTGTAGAAGCACGACATGCAGTTTCTAGTAGCTCATACAACAATTCCCTGTCAATTTTTCTTGACATATATTTTCGGATCGACTTTCTTTCTTTCATTTGTTTCATAAGATTTTTACGTAAAGATAAAAAGTATTCAACGATTACTCAACTTTGATACTCAATTTGTTAGATTTAAAAAGAAATATTTCATCCTTAAGAAAGCCATATTCACTAAAAGAGAAACACCTAAACACGAATAAAAATATAAATAACTGATAATCAACTATTTGAATTTTAAAAAAGAAAACTTTCAAAAAACATAAAAAATAAAGCTATATATTTTTGTTAAGTATCAAAAGGTTTTTAATTTTGTACTGCACAGATTTCCCAATTTCTATAAAAGAGGAAAATCCGCTAATAAAATAATAATAAACATCATAATCAAGTGGAAAAAAAATCTTATTCCTACGAAGAAGCCTTTGAAGAATCCTTACAATACTTTCAAGGTGACGAGCTTGCTGCGAGAGTTTGGGTAAACAAATATGCAGTAAAAGACTCTTACGGAAACATCTACGAAAAATCTCCTGTAGATATGCATTGGAGGTTAGCTAATGAAATAGCACGTATTGAAAAAAAATACCCTAATCCTCTTTCATCTGAAGAACTGTTTGAGTTGTTCGACCATTTTAAATACATCGTACCTCAAGGCAGTCCAATGTCCGGTATAGGAAACAACTATCAAATAGCTTCTTTATCCAATTGTTTTGTAATTGGTATTGACGGTACAGCAGATTCTTATGGGGGTATATTTAAAATAGATGAAGAGCAGGTTCAATTAATGAAGCGTAGAGGAGGAGTTGGTCATGATCTATCACACATCCGCCCACTAGGCTCTCCAGTTAAAAACTCTGCACTAACATCTACAGGAATAGTTCCATTTATGGAGCGCTATTCCAACTCAACCAGAGAAGTGGCACAAGATGGAAGAAGGGGTGCATTAATGTTGAGTGTTTCTATTAAACATCCAGACTCAGAATCATTCATCGATGCAAAAATGCAAGAGGGTAAAATTACAGGAGCCAATGTATCAGTAAAGCTTGATGATGAGTTCATGGATGCTGCAGTAAAAGGAAAAAAATACATACAGCAATACCCAATTAATGCTAAAGACCCGATTTACACTAAAGAAATTGATGCTGCTACATTATGGGGAAAGATTGTTCACAATGCTTGGAAATCAGCTGAACCTGGTGTTCTTTTCTGGGATACAATTATTAAAGAGTCTGTTGCAGACTGTTATGCTGATTTAGGTTACAATACAGTGTCTACAAATCCTTGTGGTGAAATTCCTTTATGCCCATATGACTCTTGCAGATTATTAGCTATTAATTTATACTCTTATGTGGTAAATCCTTTTTCTAAGGATGCTTACTTTGATTTTGATCTTTTCAAAAAACATGTAAAGTTGGCTCAACGCATAATGGATGATATTATCGATCTTGAGTTAGAGAAAATTGAAGTTATATTAGATAAAATCGAAAAAGACCCTGAAGATAAAGAGGTAAAACGTACGGAGAGTCAACTTTGGAAGAAAATATACAAGAAGACAGAGCAAGGTAGAAGAACCGGAGTTGGTATTACTGCCGAGGGAGATATGCTAGCTGCACTAAACCTTCGTTACGGCTCAGAAAAAGCGACCGAATTCTCTGAAGAGGTTCATAAAACTATTGCCTTAAGTGCATATAGATCTTCGATTGAGTTAGCTAAAGATAGGGGTAGTTTTACTGTTTTTGATATAGAAAGAGAAACAAATAATCCTTTCATTCAACGCTTAGCTAATGCTGATCCTGAACTGTATGAATTAATGAAAAAGTATGGTAGACGTAATATTGCCTGCTTAACCATAGCTCCGACAGGAACAACTAGTTTGATGACACAAACTACCTCGGGCATTGAACCTGTATTCCTCCCGGTATATACTCGCAGAAGAAAGGTTAATCCCAATGATGAAGCTGTTCGTATAGATTATGTAGATGAAACAGGAGATGCATTCGAAGAATACACTGTATTCCATCACAAATTTGTGGACTGGATGGTAGCTAACGGTCACAATCCTAACAAAAAATACACACAAGAAGAAATTGAAAAACTTGTAGAGAAATCTCCTTATTATAAAGCAACATCAAATGATGTGGATTGGTTAATGAAGGTAAAAATGCAAGGGAGAATCCAAAAATGGGTAGATCACTCCATTAGCGTTACTATTAATCTGCCAAATGATGTCTCTGAGGAATTAGTCAACAAACTGTACGTTGAAGCCTGGAAATCAGGATGTAAAGGATGTACTGTATACCGAGATGGCTCTCGCTCAGGTGTTCTTATAGCTGCCAAAGAAGAGAAAGATGCTAAGGAAAACAATATTGAGATTGTTGAAGTTAGACCAACTGTACTAGAAGCAGATGTGGTTCGCTTCCAAAACAACAAAGAAAAATGGGTGGCTTTTGTGGGTATGCTTAATGACAGACCTTACGAAATATTTACCGGGCTTCAAGATGACGATGACGGAATTTTACTACCTAAGAATATTGTTAAAGGATGCATCGTAAAAAATGAAGATAAAGACGGAAACAAACGTTACGATTTCCAATTCAAGAACCGTAGAGGTTATAAAATTACAATAGAGGGTCTTTCTGAAAAATTCAACAAAGAGTATTGGAACTATGCCAAACTTATCTCCGGAGTTCTTCGCTGGGGTATGCCTATTGAACAGGTTATTAAACTTGTAGGTTCACTTTCTTTAGATAGTGAAAACATCAATACATGGAAGAATGGTGTTGAGCGTGCATTAAAACGCTATGTAAAGGATGGTACAGAAGCCAAAGGAAGCAAGTGCCCTAATTGTCAAAATGAAACTCTTATATACCAAGAAGGATGTCTTATTTGTAAAACATGTGGAACTTCTCGTTGCGGTTAAATAACTACTTGATTAAGTATAATCATTAACGAAACAAAGAGGATGGAATATATATTATATTTCATCCTCTTTTACTTTTATAGCTTAGGCAAAATATGCCTAACTAAGCTAAAAATCTCGCAGTATAAGTTGTAAAATAATTAACCGAACAGTAAAAATAGACCAACAAAAAAGTGGTTATTGAAAATCAACAACCACTTTTCACTATAAATAGTTCCTGGATTTAGCTTATTTAATTCTTCCAGCTGAACCTAAAACATTTTCAATTTTGTGCATGTATAACTTCTTCATGCTGTCACGAGCTGGACCTAAGTATTTACGTGGGTCAAATTCAGCTGGTTTTTCAGCAAAAGTTTTACGGATTGCAGCAGTCATAGCTAAACGGCTATCAGAGTCAATATTTATTTTACAAACCGCTGATGTTGCAGCTTTCCTTAGTTGCTCTTCGGGTATACCGATAGCATCTTTTAGTTGACCACCAAATTTATTAATAGTCGCAACTTCTTCTTGAGGTACTGATGAAGCACCGTGAAGAACGATTGGGAAACCGGGTAATTCTTTTTCAACTTCTTCCAAAATTGAGAATTTCAATGGAGGAGGAACTAATCTACCTTCAGCATCACGAGTACATTGAGCTGGTGTAAATTTATTGGCTCCATGAGAAGTACCAATTGAAATAGCCAAGCTATCACATCCTGTTTTAGTTACGAAGTCTAATACTTCTTCTGGTCTTGTGTAGATATGATCTTCAGCAGAAACTTCGTCTTCAACACCTGCAAGAACACCTAGTTCGCCTTCAACTGTAACATCAAATTGATGAGCATACTCAACTACTTTTTTAGTTAAAGCAACGTTCTCATCGTATGGTAAGTGAGATCCATCAATCATTACTGATGAAAAACCCATATCTATACACGATTTACAAGTTTCAAAGCTATCGCCATGATCTAAATGTAAAACAATTTGTGGCTCTTCTAATCCTAATTCTTTTGCATATTGAACTGCACCTTCAGCCATATAACGAAGAAGCGTTTGATTTGCATAAGCACGAGCTCCTTTAGATACTTGAAGAATAACAGGAGATTTTGTTTCAGCTACAGCTTGAATTATAGCCTGAAGTTGCTCCATGTTGTTGAAATTAAATGCAGGAATTGCATATTTCCCTTCGATTGCTTTCTTGAACATTTCACGAGTGTTCACTAAGCCTAAATCTTTGTAATTAATCATTTGTTTAAAGTTTATGGTTTTATAATGAATATCTTACATTATTTCTCATACAAAAGTAACCATTATAGTTCAATATTAAGAGGTTTGATATTAAAAATATCCACTAAACGTTCAAGATTTGTTAATTCTAGGCTTTTAAGAGGTCTTTTGTTTTCTAACGATGGTAGATTTTAGCAAGACAAAAAACAATTAACACATTACTACACATTTTTATTAGTTATTTCTTCTGTTTTTTTCTTATTTTAAACAGATAACTATTATCTTTGCACCCTTGAATGATGACCATTACACTATTTAATACCAAAATAGTAATAAAATAAGATATTAATAATAAATCAAGAGATATGAAAAAAGATATTCATCCAGAAAATTACCGTCCTGTAGTATTTATGGATATGTCTAACGGTGATATGTTCTTAACTCGTTCTACAGCTAGATCTAGAGAAGACATTGAATTCGAAGGGAAAACTTATCCTGTAATTAAGATTGAAATTTCTAACACTTCACATCCTTTCTATACAGGTAAAGCTAAACTTGTTGATACTGCTGGTCGCGTTGATAAGTTTATGAGCAGATACGGAAATCGTAAAAAGAAAGCATAAAGAAAACTTGCTCTTTTCTCGTTTAGAGAAATAACTGAGTTGAGTAATAAAAAAAAGCATCGAAAATTCTCGATGCTTTTTTTATATTATATGGGTAACTAGGGACATTCAGTAATTAAATAATTAATCCCAACTAACTCTTAGTGAGTTAGTT
>CAZGUI010000052.1:0-16419 GCA_964528875.1 uncultured Bacteroides sp.
GTTTGCCATTGGCAACTGTTGCATTCGATGGGTTTCGGGAATACCCTGTAGCTGAATTGGCATTGACTCCTGAAGTGGAATTCTGAGAGCTTCCAGTGTAATAACCAACAAACCGATAAGGAGAGCCATCACTCATTCGTACATCAGAAGAGGGCTTCCATGCAATTGTTCTCTCGTCTAGACCTTTGTAATGATAGTAATTACCATCAATACGAAAGCTGGTTCTGAGTGCAGGTATCTGAGGTAGATCAATAACCCATTCAATTCCACTCCGTGTAATGGGAGAACCATTGGTGTACATTATATCCGACTGATAAGTATCCCTATTGAGGTAGCTCAATTCCTGATTGGCTATAACTCCTGTTTTATCTGAAACGGTAACTATACCTGTTTGTTGATTCATAGAAAATACTCTGTTTTCTTGGGGAATTATAAAGCTATCGTCTATTGGATTAGTTAGTTTGTATGTATAGGGAGTATAAAGGTTGATACTGGTATAAGGATTTACCGTTTTATTCCAGAATGCCGAAACACTTATTTTAGCACCTAGAATATTGGCTTCAACACCAACCTCCGTTTGTTTACTGTACTGCCACTTTAAATCAGGATTATAGATGGTGTTTTGTGGTTTTATGTAATATCCGTAAATACTGTTCTCGTCTTTAATATTATGTGCAAAAGATATCACATCGGTATAGAATTTCGAATTGGAAGGGGAAGGGTAGAGCACCTCAAACGAAGGAAGTTTCACCGCTTTTCCCCAGCCGCCATATAGGCTTAAATCTTTTATAGCACCTTTTTTGTTTTTCCACAAAACATATTTGGCATTAAAACGAGGAGAAAGACTTTGTACCGTGCCATATTCCGATTGATTAATGAAGGTCATATCCGAACGTAATCCGGCGGTCAGTTCAAGAGCTGATTGATTAATAGGTATAGTTAGTTTTTCTTCAGCAAAAAGAGCTAGATTATTCATAAAAGGCAAATCACTGTATTTGTATTCTCGCCATGTGGGAGCTTTACTCAGGTCTTCATAATACAACCCTTTCCCTTTGTTGCCACTGTTTCTAAAATCCAGCCCTATCAGTAGTCGGCTATTAATAGTTGAGAACTTCCGTATCCAATCAGCTTTAACCTTTAAGTTATAGTCCATCGGCTTATTATCTGTATACGACAACTCATACCAATTACCTGTTGGTCCTTGAATAATGGGGGCATTCGGATTTTTAAAGTACTCTTCTGTTAGAAAATAACCCTCTTCTTTACCTCTAATTAAGGCCTGTGACGTATTACTATCATTCTTTTTATTTACTTTATATTCTTTATTGGAATAACTGAAAGAACTGAATAATTCTAAGTTGGTAATCCAAGACTTGTCTATTAACCAGTTTAACTTCACATTTCCTCGAAAAGTGTTTTCTTTTCTTTTTTTATAGCTCTCCTCAAAAGCATCGGGGTCTTTTTTGTCATTGAATCCACCCACATTACCACTTAGCCCCACAGTTAATGTTATGGGTTTGTCCATTTTCTTGTTCAATACTTTAGAATAGGTTAGTGATGCTCCATTTCTTTGATAGGTAGTGTGAGGAGAAGCTAAATCTGAATTGGCATTTGTGTGTTCTAAGCTGGTGTTAAGAGTACCTCCATTTTTACCCAGCTTAAATCCTTTGCTTAAAGCAAATTGTTTAGAGTGGGGTTGAGTAGAGAAGTCTGCTGTATAAGGTGTTTCTCCTTTTTTAGTGTTTACTTTTACAATTCCATTAGAAAGATCACCGTATTCAACTGAAGGAATACCGGTTATCACTTCAATAGATTCAATGTTTGTTGTACTTATGTTCCGTGTACTGGCTCCTTGTGTTTCATCTAAAGAGGAGTTGTTGTTTAATCTAACGCCATCAATTTCTATGGCCGTCCCGAAGGTGGCATTTCCTTTTTCAGACTTTCCACTTCTTAACGAAAAACGTTCATCTTGAGAAGAAGCAAGGTTCATCTCTTTAGATTTTCCTCCCGGAAGTAGACTGGAAATATCCGTAATATTCATCACTTGAGTATGATCGAGTGCTGCACGGTCAATCAAATATGAAGTTGTTGCCCCCTCTGTTTTACGCTGAGCGGTAATAACCACTTCATCTAAAGCTAAATTACTCTCTTGTAATGTAAGAATAAGTTGACTGGTATTTCCTTGTACATTTAATTCTTGCTTTTTTTCTGCATAACCCAAACAACGAACCGTTAATACCGTTTTGCCTTGTGGTACATTTTTAATGCTGAAGTTTCCTTGCTGATTAGTAATAGCCCATAATCCATCGCCAGAGAGTATAACATAAGCATACTCAATAGGAGTGTTTTTTTCGTCAAGTACTTGACCTTCAATGAGAAAGTTTTTTCCTTCAATTGAAATTAGGGTCGTAAAGGTCAGTAGAATGGATAAAATGAATCGATTCATAACATAGGGTATAATTCACATTTAAGCGAATATTTATTTTAGCTGATTACGGTTAATTTTTGAATGGAAACCTAGATTGTACTGTTTCATTGTATCGAACAGGGGTTATAAAACCCCTAATTCAATACAATAAAGAGAATTATTAACTTATTAAAATATATATGATGGGAATGAGTAATCCGGCAAATAAAAACCATTTACCTCTTCCCATGATTCCATGTTTTCTAGAAACGATAAATAACCCGGATAGAGCAAAGAATATTAATGAGATGGCAAAAATATCTGCCATTATAGTCCATCCTCCTATCTTGTTGTAATGAAGTTTATTAATCCAAAAAACAAAAGGTCGCTTGGTGTGAAACTCGTAACTTAACTCTCCGGTTTCAATATTATATATACCTACACCTCCATTTAATAATACTTGGTGTGATAGGTTTCCTTCTCGGACTAACTTTAAAGGTGGAAGCTCTTTGTTTTGATTCCAGGCTTGTGTTAAAGATTCGGTAGAAAGATTCTTAGCAAAGACTAAAGTCTCTTCTACAGTTTTGTAGGCCGGATCACCATCGTTCATGTGATTAAGAATGATACCTGATAGGCCATAAATTAGACATATCCCTACCATTAAAAAGCCTAAATCACGATGGATGATTCTCAGCCATTTTTTAATACTATTTCTCTTTTTAGGTGTATTAGAGTTCATTGTAACTTAATCCATCAAGGTAGTAAATAGCAAAATAATCTTTGTTATTCGCTTTCATCCAATCTCTCATTTCTTGAATATTTGCTCTTTCGGTATCGCAAGACTCTTCAGAACCATCGTCCTTTATAGCTTTAGCCTCAATGTCTTTTTCCATCAGGTTAATCTCAGCCTCAGTTAATTGTTTCTCTTTTAAGATACCTGTTACTGCTATTTCATTTCCAATAAGTTCTCTGTTGAAACCACCAATTTCACCTTTGGCCTCTACACGAATAGAAACCTTGCTATCTCCTTGTAAAAAACAACGTTTACCGGAGTGTGAACAGGTATGAGTAACATATCCTTTGACTGTGATTTCACTATTTTTCAATTCCTCAGCTTTTTGAAGCATATCATCTAGAGAAAGTATTTCACTTGCAGCTGCAGTTTGTTCTGTGTTAGCTACTTCATTTTGTTGTTTAGGAGTATTTCCACAAGCCATAAAGAATGCTCCAATAACGAATGCTAGAATGAGTTTTTTCATTTTCTTTTTTTTTTTGTTTTATGTAAATTATAAGTTTATTTAATCATAAGTGTTGCTATAAATGCAGGGATTCCAAACAATAGAATAACTAGTGTATCAGCTATTTTATTGGTTGTGTTTCTTTTTCTACCAAAGGTAATAAAATAGACTATAGCTAATGCTAAGCTCAGTGCAAAAGCATATCCCCAATTACAGATAAACTCCGGTTGGATATACTCAGAGTCTCTGTCTTCTAAATTTAGATATATAGGGAAGAGTACTTTAGAAAATGCATCCCACTGATCGGTTTTTGCTTCCACATGATAAGGCTCATCGTGTTTTTCCAATTCATTGTATCGTTCCAAAACATGATAAGTACAACCCTGAGGTGTAGTAACATTGACCATCCAGTAAAATATATTACCCAACATCATTACAGAGTGTTGATGAATATCAATAGGGGGAATATCAAATTGAGTTAACTCATAACCACCGGTAGCGTTTAATGTATAAATATGTCCTTCTTTACTTAGTATAAATCCATAAATGCTCTTGTCAGCTATCTCATAAATACTAAAGTACGCAATGTCAATTTTCTCTCCTGCTTTGGTGTTTCCTACATAAGGTCTGCCATTTACCTGTTTAATATGGAATAGCTCACCTTTGCTATCCAAAACAAAATAGCCCTCATCGTAGGGTTTTCTTGCTTGTGGGTTGCCCCATACCTGTTGAGCCGGAAAAACAAACCCTTTCTCTTCCATTTTTCGTTGGAATAGAAAGCTTTTGGCTGGATTGACTTCATTTGTTGTTTTATCTATAAATTCAATTTTCTCTTTTAATCGAAAGACTTCATCAGGAGATTCTAATGAAGTCCTTCCCGACATCGCTTCATACATCAGATGAAGATCAATGGTTGGTTTTTTTATTTCTTTAGGAGAGTATCTCCACATTACAGTTTTCACTCTTAGCATACGAGTTTCCATTTCAATTCCTAATATTGAATCGGGCATACCTCCAGATAATGTTAGTTGTCTGTAACTTAAAAGGGGAGTAATGGAGTCGTATTCTTCTCGTGTATATTGATTCCCTTTTCTATCAAAATATTGTACCTGTTTCTTTTCTGTTTTCTTAATAGCAAAGTCTTGAAGCAATGAACTATAATAAACAAAAGGATAGTTTTGCTTAGATGCAGTTGCTTTTTTAACAAAGGCAGGTATTGACCAAGATAAAACCAGGGTGCTTATTATCAGAATAATTATTCGATATGTATTTTTGTATTTCATAATGATGTTGTACTCTTTTTTTGATTAAAATAATTCTCCATCTTTAAATCGAATTAATGAGAAAAAGCTAAATAGAACGCAGAGAATAGCTAGGACAATAAGATATACTATAGATGAAGTATATGCACCGGGAATTACATCAAAGTAAAATAAGGCTAAAATGAGAATAGTAATGATACTATTCATTATGCGTTGTTTCCATACCGGTTCTATACAGATCCAGGTTGTCAACAAATAAGCTACTAATCCACCCATTAACCAAGGTAGAATAATAACTGTATTCCAAGAAGCCACTTCGTTAGGAAAGTACATCCAAGTGCCCCAATAGATTACAGCGTAAACTAAGGTGAATATTAAAATGAGGTTAATGATACCATAAGAAAGCATTGACATCATAATTTTACTTTCATGCATAGGTAAATGCAAGGTTAGTTTTAATCTTTTATTGATCATTTCCGGTGTATACTGACTAATAGCTAGTATGATTCCGGCTAATAATGGTAAGTATTTTATGGTTGCAAAATAATAAATTCCTTTCTGTACAATGAGATCCCACACATTGTTAATTCCTTGTACACGTAGATTTTGTGATATGCTGATAAAAGAATAGAGAATGACTCCTGTAAATGCAAGTAGAATAAGGAGTAATGTCCAACGTGATTTATACCATTCTTTATAATATATTGATTCTATCATAAGGTTGTACTTTTTTATTAATATTTTCCTGTAAGTCCGATGAATGCATCTTCAAGTGTCAGACTTTCTTCTACTAGCTGACCGGTGTCAACTCCTAGTTGTTTCAACTTTTGATTTATTTCCTCTTTAGGCAAAAAGGAGTAGGTTTCCCATTGATTTCCCCTTTTTTCTGTGTTCCACAACTCTTCATGATTGGTTGTATCTAACGCACCTTGATGAGTAAATGTAAAACGGTGAAAGTTATTAAGTATTTCGGCGGTTGGTTTGTGAAGTAACAGTCTTCCATAATCCATAATCATGCAGTCGTCAATCAGTTTCTCCATATCTTGTATGATGTGAGAAGTTAAGAAAATAGTTTTTCCTTCGGCAGAGGCAAACTCTTTAAGGTGTTCCACAAATAGACGTCTATATCCCGGATCTAACCCCATGGAAAAATCATCTAAAATCATTAATTCAGGGTCTTGAGCAAAGAGTAGTCCTAAAGCAACTTGCGAACGTTGGCCGCAAGACATCGTATTTATCTTTTGAGTTTCACTTACCTGAAGTTTTTTTAATAACTCATAGTAAGCGTCTTTTTTCCAGTTTGGGAAAAAACGACTATAGTATTTCTCAATTTGTGCTACTGTGAAAAAGCTATGTTGTATGTGTCCTTCAATTAATAATCCTACTCGAGCCTTTGTCGCCGGAGTGATTGATTCCATCGTTTCACCAAACAATCGACATACACCAGATCGTGGTTTTAAATAGCCATTTAGAATATTAATAATGGTTGTTTTTCCTGTTCCGTTTTTTCCTAATAAGCCTAAGATCTTACCTCTTGGAACTTCAAAGTTTAGGTTTTCATAAATCAGACGCTTCCCATAGTAATGGGTAATATTCTCGCATTGAATAATTATATCCATTCTTTATTACATTTTCCAGTTTTCTTTATTTTATATTGAATAAAGCCGTTATGTGTATTTAAAGGCTACTATTCTCACGCTGCAAAATTAGTTTTATATAAATTTACCAGCAATCGCAAGATATTGGTATAAGATAGGGGTTGAATACCCATTAATAACTATTAGTTATTACTTTGATAGATAAATTCAATATAGAATAGCCTTTAGTTGTAGCTAATAGTTATATAATAGTTGAGTATCTACTTGAACGTTTCGGCTTAAGTTTCATGATATTCTTTTACATTTACAACGTGTAATATAGAATCTATACTTGTCTGAATGATTTTTGAAAAGTAATACGTTTCAATTTTATTGTTTAGTTCCTGAAGTCTTGCATTACTAGCTTTTGACTTTTGAATTGAGTTCTGCTTCATCTAAATTATAAAAAAACTAAAAGCCTATTTGTCTCATTTCTTTCAGTTCTTGTCTGTTTTTTTTGATTGTTTTACTCTTAAATGATTAGGATATAAAACAGACTTTCTTATCTTTATAGATAACTATCTATTTTAAGGGGATTTTAGGTTGTTGAACAACTTGTTTTACTCTTTAATAAATTAGAGTGTTATGGATTTATTTATACTGAAAAACACAAAGCTATGATGAAAACCTATAGAGTGACTTTATCATTACTTGCTCTATTGCTAATGACCGATCCTGTCTTGGGACAATCACAGAAGCTTGAAACAGACTCTATTATTGATTTAGAAGAAGTAATTGTAATAGGTTATGCCACAGGGAATCTGTCAACGATCTCTGGAGCTGTAGATAAAATAAACGAAGAGTTAATGAATAAAGGGTTAGTGTTAAACCCTTTGGATGCCATCAGGGGCAGAATTGCAGGAGTAAATATTACACCAGCTAATAATGGTCCTGCAGTGTTATCTTCGGTTAGAATACGAGGAACGACTTCTTTAACCGGTGGAAATGATCCATTAGTTATTGTCGATGGAGTATTTGGCAATATGAATACCCTTTCCAGTATTTTTCCGGCTGATATAGAAAGCTTTACCATATTGAAGGATGCCTCAGAAACAGCTCAATATGGTTCAAGAGGTGCTTCGGGTGTTATTGAAATCACAACAAAGAAAGGAAACAATAAGCCCTTTAATATTAGTTATTATGGAAGTCTAAGTATTGACAGGGTAGCCAAGAGATTAAAAATGCTTTCCGGGAATGATTATAGGCAACTAGCGAAAGATCGTAACTTTGAAATTGTCGACTTAGGAAATAATACGGATTTTGCAAAGGAGATGACACGAGGTGGAATTCTGCACACACACCATTTAGCCTTTGGAAGTGGAACAAATACCTCTAATTACAGAGTGTCTGCCGGATTTATTAATAATGAAGGAGTTATTAAAAATAATGACTCGAAAAATTTTACAGCTAAACTGGATATCCGTCAAAAGGCTTGGAATAATAAGTTAACAGTTGATATTGGTATGTTTGGTTCCATATTGAAAAAGAATTATTTGTTTGATTTTCAAAAAACCTTTTACTCAGCAGCTGCATTTAATCCAACCTTTCCAAATCATAAAAATAAAGAAACAGGTAAATGGGATCAAATATCTTATGCCAGTCAAATCACCAATCCACTGGCCTGGCTTGAGGTGGATGATGATGAAGATAACTCATTAGTCAATGCACACGCTAGCCTGAAACTATTTGCTACAGAAGACTTCAAGATTACAGCCTTTGGTTCTTATACTTACAATTCAATAGAGAATTCGCAGTACCTTCCAACTTCGGTTTGGGGACATGGACAAGCCTATAAAGGACAAAGAAAGACTGAACATTTTATGGGAAATATAGTCTTAAACTACAAAAAGACAGTTGAAAAGCATTATGTGGATTTAGTGGGTTTGGCTGAATATCAAAAACAGAGAGTTATAGGCTTCTATACAACGGCAACTAATTTTTCATCCGATGAGTTTGGATATAACAATCTACAAGCAGGAGCTCTAAGACTTTGGGAGGGTACCAATTCGTACTTTGAAGATCCAAAACTTTTATCTTTTATGGGACGTGCCAATTACGTTTATAACAAACGTTACATTGCAACAGTCAATGTTAGAGCAGATGGTTCATCTAAAGTGGGAAAGAATAATCGTTGGGGATTCTTTCCCTCTGCTTCTGTGGCTTGGGCAATGCACGAAGAAAATTTTATGAAGTCATTATCTTTCTTAAATGAATTCAAATTAAGGCTGGGATACGGACTTTCTGGAAACCAAGACGCAATTGATTCTTACACTTCCTTACAATTAGTAAAACCCAATGGTATTGTTCCTGTTAATGGTTCCCCAACTGTTACTTTAGGAACTATACGCAATGCTAATCCCGATTTAAAATGGGAAGTAAAGCATACCTTAAATGTTGGAATGGATGTTGCATTATTAAATAATAAACTCTTTTTTAAAGCGGATTATTACTATTCAAAAACACGAGATATGTTATACACTTATGCCGTAAGTGTACCTCCTTTTGCTTACAACAACCTATTAGCTAATCTTGGTGCAATGAGGAATAGTGGGTTAGAACTCTCTTTAGGTATAACTCCTATTCGTAGAAAAGATATGGAACTCAACATCAATGCAAATGTTACGTTTCAAAGCAATAAACTATTACCACTAAATGGTATTTATAATGGAGAGCAAATGAATGCTCCAAAATATATAAGTGTAGCAGAACTTAATGGAGCGGGTATGCATGGAGGTTATAATCAAATTGTATATCACATAGTAGGTCAGCCTTTGGGCGTTTTTTACCTTCCCAAAAGTACAGGTTTGGTTTCGGATGAAAACGGGAAAAATAAATATGACATTGTAGATTTGAATGGAGGAGGAGTTAATTTGGGTGACGGGGAAGATCGCTATGTCGCAGGACAGGTAACACCTAAAGTATTACTAGGCACTAACATCGGTTTTCGTTATCGTGATTTTGACTTTTCAATACAAGTAAACGGAGCTTTTGGACATAAAATATATAATGGTACCTCTTTAACCTATATGAACATGAATTTTTTTCCTGATTACAATGTCATGAAGAAAGCCCCGGAAAAGAATATTTATGATGTTACAGCAACCGACTATTGGTTAGAAAAAGGAGACTATGTAAACATTGATAATCTGACTGTAGGGTGGAATTTACCCTTAAAATATTTTCAAAAAGGAGGCAGATTATTGCGGTTAACTTTTTCCATTGACAATTTAGCCACTATTACAGGCTATTCGGGGTTAACACCTATGATAAATAATTTGGTGTTAGATCAAACATTAGGTGTTGATGACAAACGAACCTATCCGGTTTCAAGATCGTACACCATAGGATTAAGTCTGAATTTCTAAACTTTATAAAGATGAAAACAAATAAATTCAATCAAATAATACTTCTTCTCATTATTTTTCTTTGTTTGTTTAATCTGAGTTGTTTAGATGAAAACCCTAAAGATCAGATACCTGAAGAGCAAATACAGAAAACCTTAGAGAGCTTGTATCTAAATTATGTAGCTTCTTTATACACTTATATTGGTGGAAACAAAGACAGTCAAGGTTTGCAGGGTACCACAAGAGGAATATACGACTATAATACTTTAACTACCGATGAAGCGATGATTCCTCAAAGAGGTGGTGATTGGTTTGATGGAGGCTTATGGAAGGGTTTGTATCTTCATACATGGGAGGCAAATGATAAAACAATACAAGCAGTATGGGAATATCTATATAAAGTAGTAATTCTCAGTAATAAATCAATTGAGGTATTAAATAAGAATAAGGAGCATTTTGATGTGAATATTATTGAAACTTACATTGCTGAGGTAAGAGCTTTCAGAGCCATTTATTATTATTATTTATTAGATATGTTTGCACGAATTCCTTTGACTACAAGTTCAACCATTCCTATTAAAGAGGTAAAACAACAAGAAAGGAGTGTGGTGTACAATTTTGTAATAAAAGAGCTAACAGAAACCATTCATTTGCTGAATGATGCACACAGTAATCGTTTAGGTGAGTATTACGGAAGAGTAACCAAACCCGTTGTATACTTTCTTCTGGCTAAACTCTATTTGAATGCTGAAGTATATGCCGACGATAACTGGACTGATGAGGATTTTACTGAGGGAAGTTCAATGAAGTTTGAGATAAATAACAAAACATATAATGCGTGGGAAGCAACGATTTATTATTGTGATTTGTTGAGTGAATTAGGCTATCGTTTAATGGATAAGTATGAAGATAACTTTGAGGTGTTTAATGAGTCTTCAGAAGAAAATATTTTTATAATACCTATGGATAAACGAAGCTATACTAACCAAATGCAATATCTATTTCGCTCTCTGCATTACAATCACTCCATTGCTCTTGGCATGGCGGGAGAAAATGGAACATCTGCTACTCTTCATGCACTGAAAACCTATGGATATGATACAGATGATGTAGACCCTCGATTTGAAAAGAATTATTATGCAGGTGTGGTTTATGACTTAAATAATACTATCGTTAAAACAGATCTGGGTAAACCTCTTGAATATTTACCCTGGGAAATTAAGTTGGATTTATCCAATTCACCGCATCTAAAAACTGCAGGAGCAAGAATGAAAAAATATGCGATTGATAAAACGAATATTAAAGATGGTAAATTGATTGATAATGATATTGTTCTTTTTAGATATGCTGATGCTTTATTGATGAAGTCGGAAGCAAAGGTTCGTAATGGAATGAATGGAGATATAGAATTAAATGAGATACGCTCTCGAGTGAATGCAGTACCCAGAGTGGCTACCTTAAAAAATCTTTTGGATGAACGACTTTTAGAACTTGCTTGGGAAGGGTGGAGAAGACAAGATATGATTCGTTTTGGTGTTTATCATCAAGCTTATGACCAGCGACCTCAACTTAAGAAAGAAGTCAGTCGTTATACAACGGTTTTTCCTATCCCAAAGAACATTATGGAATTAAATCCTAATTTGACTCAGAATTTCGATTATGAGGATATAGTAATGAATTGAAGGGTGGAGAAACCACCTTCTAATAGAAGGAGTTTATTTAGATGATTAATCTATTTCAGCTAGTTTCTTCTTATCCAAAATGAGTATTTTTCTCCCTTCAACCCTAATGAGTCCTTCTTCTTCCAGTTCAGATAAAGAGCGACTGAGAGCTTGTCTTGCTATGGCAAACTTGTCAGCTAGCTTTTGTTTTGACATTGAAAGTATTATGGTTTGATTCATACCTTGTTTTTGTGATTCTTGTAAAATATATTCGGCTAGTTTTCCCCGAATGGATTTAAGAGAAAGTGAATGGATTTTACCACTTAAAAAGCGATTGATATCAGAAACAATTCGAATAAAATTGGATAATAATTTTTCATTTTGAAGCATAGCCTTTAGGAAATCATCCCGATGTAAGAAAAAAACGGTTGTATCTTCATCGGGTATAACAGTTACAGGATATACGTTGTGAGTAGCAAACAACATGGCTGGTGCAAGGATACGTCCTTTCTCTATCTTATCTATTTGTATAAACTTACCCGATCCTGAAACCATACGCGCAATTAGACTTCCTTTGATAACAATCATTAAATGATTGACTTTATCACCAGCCAAAGCAAAGACATCATTCTTTGTGTATTCTTTTAGTGTATAAGTGTTTTTATTGAAAAAAGCTTCTAATGTTGTTTTTTCAATATCTACAAATAAATCAGTTTGAGATAAGTGTTCTATTAATAAATCTAACTCTATCATAATATTAAAGTAGCTGGTGTGTATTTAACATCTCTTAGCCTAAAATGTTTAAGAAAATGCACCTACTGTCACAAATGTGACAATTTCTCTGACTGTTCTTGTTTTACTTTGCATCAAAAGTAACTAATAAATAAAAATAAAAGAGATATGGATAGAATGTTTTGTTATCAATGTCAGGAAACAGCTAAAGGAGAAGGTTGTATGTTAAAGGGGGTTTGTGGTAAAGATTACCTTACATCCAATGCAATGGATTTACTCATTTACTCTCTGCAAGGTATTTCTGTTTTAACTACACAAATACGTCAAAGTAAAAAAGCATATTACTTGAATGATGTTAATACTTTTGTCAGAGATTCTTTATTCTGTACCATAACGAATGCCAATTTTGATGAGCAATCTGTGAAAAATAGAATTACTAAAAGTTTAGCAATAAGAGAAACTTTGCTTGCTTATTGTGAGGAGAACCAAATTGAATATCCTCAGATTCCCGAAATAGAGTGGTTAGCCAGCGAGGATGATTATGATGTAAAAGCGATCTCAGTAGGTGTTTTGAGTGAGGAAAATGAAGATATTCGATCATTAACGCAATTGGTAGTCTATGGATTGAAAGGAATGGCTGCTTATGCTGAACATGCTGCCAGACTGGGTTACACTGATGAAGATATTGATGCTTTTATTCAAGATGCTTTGAGCGAGATTGCTTTAGGTAAGCTCTCTGTAGATGAACTAATTGCACTAGTGCTTGAAACAGGTTCAGTAGGAGTAAAAACAATGGCGCTTTTGGATCAAGCAAATACAGAAAGTTATGGTAATCCTGAACTAACCGAAGTCAACCTTGGAGTAAGAAACAATCCGGCAATTCTTATTAGTGGACACGATCTAAAAGATATGGAAGAGTTGTTGGAACAGACTGAAGGAACCGGTGTAGATGTGTATACACATAGTGAAATGTTACCTGCTAATTATTATCCTAAATTTAAGAAATACAAGCACTTTGTGGGTAACTATGGTAATGCTTGGTGGAAACAACGTGAAGAGTTTACAAGTTTCAATGGTCCTATTTTATTCACTACAAACTGTATTGTTCCCCCGTTAAATAATGCTTCATATAAGGACAAAGTCTTTACTACAAATTCCACAGGGTATCCCGGATTCAAGTACATAAAGGAAGGTGAGAACGGAAAGAAAGATTTTTCTGAAATCATAGATTTAGCAAAGAAGTGCCCTGCACCAACGCAAATTGAAGAGGGAACTATTATCGGAGGTTTTGCACACCACCAAGTGTTGCAATTGGCAGATAAAGTTGTTGACGCCGTTAAAAGTGGTGCCATTCAGAAGTTTGTAGTCATGGCAGGATGCGATGGGCGTGTAAAAGGTAGAAGTTACTATACTGAATTTGCTGAGGCTTTGCCAAACGATACTGTTATTTTGACTGCCGGATGTGCTAAATACAGATATAATAAGTTGCATTTAGGAGACATAGGAGGAATTTCACGTGTTTTAGATGCGGGGCAGTGTAATGATAGCTACTCTTTAGCTGTAATTGCAATGAAACTAAAAGAAGTCTTCAATCTTGAAGATATCAATGAGTTACCTATTGTTTATAACATTGCTTGGTACGAGCAAAAAGCTGTAATTGTGCTTTTGGCTCTATTAAGTCTCGGGGTTAAGAATATTCATTTAGGTCCAACGTTACCGGCGTTTGTTTCTCCCAATGTATTGAAAGTCCTCATTGACAATTTTGGTATTGGAGGGATTTCAGATGTTGAGAGTGATATAAATGCTTGGATTAAATAACTCATTTTAATAGTTAGAGATGGAAAAATTTGAAAATAAAACAGTAGGGGAAATCGTTTCAGAAAACATTGTCTATGCACAGGTCTTTCAAACTTATGGTATTGATTTCTGTTGCGAAGGAGATCTGCTACTAACAGATGCTGTAAGCAAAGCAAATGTTTCAATGAGTAATGTTCTTAAAGATCTAGAGTTTGAAGCAGTAGAACAACCCTTATCGCAAGCTATAAACTTTAATACCTGGTCGCTTGACCTGCTTATTGATTACATAAACAAGTTTCATCATTACTATATCCGATCTAAAGGACCTGAAATATATGCTCTATTAGAAAAGGTTGTACATTCACACGGTCAAACAGATTCTCATTTACATAAAGTGATTCATCTCTTTGGAGCTTCTCTTATAGATCTACATAATCATTTGGATAAGGAAGAACAGATTCTATTTCCTTTAATTCGAGAAATTTTGAAAGCCGAAGAGAAACAAGAATCACTACCTTTTTTCCACTGTGGAAGTGTTCAGAATCCCATACGTGTGATGGTTGAGGAACACGATGGAGAAGGGGATAGATTTAAGAAGATTTCTTCTTTGACCGATTCGTATAGAACTCCTGCGCATGCTTGTGTTTCTTATAAACAGGTATTAGAGGAGTTAAGGCAATTTGAGGAGAATCTCCACATTCATATTCATGTAGAGAATAATATTCTTTTCAGAAAAGCGATTGAATTAGAAAATAGATTTTAGGATCATATTATAGCAGAAAGAGATCATCCCTTGAATGGTCTCTTTCTGAGTAACGATATAAAAGGACGAGACAAAATTCTAAAATAAAAAATGAGAGTAAAAAGTTGTTTGATTTTTCTTTATTCAAGTACTCTCATTGATATATCATTTATTGGTATTTGTAATGTTTTCTTTGAGTCTTCTATTCTCTACAAATACAATCAACTAAATGATCGTTTACAAAACCAGTAGCTTGTAGGTAAGCATAGCAAATGGTAGATCCAAAGAATTTAAAACCTCTTTTTTTCATATCCTTACTCATGGCATCGGATTCAGTAGAAGAAACAGGGGTGTCGCTTAGCGATGTGAAGTTATTAATTATAGGTTGCTTGTTAGGGAAAAAGGAGAGAGTATAATCATAAAAACAGCCAAACTCTTTTTGTATTTCAATAAACCGTTTGGCGTTATTTATGGTAGATGCAATTTTTAATCTATTTCTTACTATTCTGTCAAAGTTCATCAGTTGCTCTACATCTGCATCAGTCATTTGAGCCACCTTGAGAACATCAAAGTTATGAAAGGCCTTACGGTATCCTTCACGCTTTTTTAGAACTGTAATCCAACTTAAGCCTGCTTGAGCTCCCTCTAAGGTAATAAACTCAAAAAGAACATTATCATCAGTAACCAACTTTCCCCATTCCTCATCGTGATATTTTACATAGAGTTCGTCGGTTCCACACCAACCACAGCGTCCGTTTATTAGGTCTTCCATTTGATGTTTTTTCTTAAAGATAATAATTTTAAGGAGTAAGTCAATCAAAGGTTTATCAAAGTTACTCATTTATTCTTATTCTTTATTTTAATCGGATGCCATCGAATACTTTTCCTATTTTAGAATCGATCTATTGAAATTATAAAGTATGAAATGGAGTAAATAAACTCAGCCACTAAAGGTAAAATTTCTTTAATCTCTAGTGGCTGAATGTAACAAGTTTTCTTTTCATCAAACGTAGCCTCCTGAAACCTACATTGCTCCTTTTAATCAAAGAATCCTACTTTTTCTAATTTTGTAATATGCTCATCACTCCATTGTACAATTTCTATATAATTATCTTCAGATAATCTTAATCGAGATTGAAATCCTACTGAAACCGGAGTTTTATCTTGTGCTATTTCTATTCTCTTTTGTTTAGCTAATAGCAAAATATCATCTATATTGTCAACTACATATACTGCTCGTGTTTTTACAATAAAATCAGGATTTTCTTTATCTGTGGAGGTAACTGAAAATTTTCCGATTGCCGAACTTATTGAATAAACAGTAGATTCGGAAGGAAGATGATCAAATTGAAAATCAATCTTACCATCAAATAATGTAATAAAGCTATTTAAGAGTTTTTCTGTATCTGCTCTAGACACAAAAAGGCGGACAAAGGGACCTGCTATTAGTTTCATAATAATATTATTTTATTAAATTTTGTATTGCAGATTTAATATCGGGAAATCTGAATACATAACCTGTTTGTATTATCTTATCAGATGTTAGGTGCTGACCATTAAACGTAGTATCAACTTCATTAAAACTTTTCATATCTTCTA
>CAZGUI010000052.1:16519-17663 GCA_964528875.1 uncultured Bacteroides sp.
CAGCTAGCTGATTTTTAAAGTTCAAAAATAACTTTCCTTGTGGATCTAATACTAAACATATACGTAACTTCACAACACGGTCAGCAATATTACTTGTTTTAAACTGGTCTGCTGCTTTTTCCCAATCTTCAATCAATTCTCCTTCATATGTATTTGCCCTATTACCCGACTCGTCAATAGCTATAGTTTTATCTGTAAAAGCATAAAAACCTAATGCACTAGCCGAAACAAAAGCCTTTAGTTTGATATCTTTCTTCTTTAGTTTTTCAAGAAGCAACTCACTGGCTCCAATACGGGTTCCCCAAACCAACTTTTTCCTTTCTTCTGTTAAGGGTGTACCATCATAAAACGGAGCACCGGAAAGATGCACAATATAACTTACACCTTCCAAAGCTTTTTCATCAATCTCTTTATTCATAGGATCCCATCTGTATTCATTAGACTGTTTGGGCGATCGGGTAAGAAATCTCACTTCATAATTGTTGTTCACTAATGTCTTGGCAGTATGGGTCGCTATCAAACCATTAGCTCCTGTAATTAGCACTATTTCTTTTTCCATAATAATTTTCTTATGATACTGATTTGTATCATTTACTCGATATTATTAGTGTTTTTTCTATAATGTCTGAGGGAAACTAAATATAAGACTTATTTTTAGACCTTGAAAATAATTGTTGCTAATCTATTATCAAAAATAGCAATAAAGGAATTCAAGAGAGACTGTCAAGGTGAATATTTTTACATTTTTTATACTCTTGTCTATTTAAGACTATAGCAAATATTCGTTCTATTAATTCTAATCATAAGAATTCCTCGAAGTTTGCTTCGGGTTATAGTCCTAGGAAAGTTTGAAACTCTAGAAGACATTATACTGCCAATATGCGACAAATGAACGGATTAAATTCTAATTCGGTACCTAATTGAAATTTCAGAAAGTGGTACCTATTTTGCTACTGAATAACTGTCGTTTGGTTACCTTTCGTTGTCCTTTATTGTCTGATAGGGGAATAAAAAAGATCTCTAAATGATTCATTCAGAGATCTTTTTCTTGTTTTGTCTTTCTGTTGTCTCCAACTTTCTGACTTTTTTGTGATCCGTCTGGGACTCGAACCCAGGACCCCAACATTAAAAGTGTTGTGCTCTA
>CAZGUI010000053.1:0-16785 GCA_964528875.1 uncultured Bacteroides sp.
TAAATATAGAATTTATCATCTCAAATGGAAGCAGACCTATTATTCAAAGCTCTCAGATTATCATTCTTAAAGAGAAAGATTGCTCCAACATTCTGAGTTCTCTTTTTTCTTATTCTTACTAGAATCATTATTTACTTTCCCTAATATTAAGACAACCTATACCATGAAAAATGAGCAACAGATTAAAATGACTCACTATCGTTGGGTTATTTGTGCCTTATTGTTTTTTGCTACAACAATTAATTATTTAGACAGGCAAGTATTATCACTTCTTCAACCTCTTCTTTCCGAGAAATATAGTTGGAGTAATTTAGACTATGGATATATTACATCGGCTTTTCAAATTGCCTATGGGATAGCTGTCCTTTTTGTAGGACATATAGTCGATCGTATTGGTGTTAAAAAAGGATACGCTTGGGCTATTGCTATCTGGTCTTTAGGAGCCGCAATACACGCTTTTGCGGTAGAGATTGGTGGTGCTATGGCTCCAATATTTAATTTCTTAGGCATAGCCTTACCTATTTCTGTATTAGGTTTTATGTTTAGTCGTGTTATCCTGGCTATTGGTGAATCCGGAAACTTCCCTGCTGCAATAAAAACCGTTGGTGATTGGTTTCCGGCTAAAGAGCGATCATTAGCAACAGGTATCTTTAACTCCGGAGCCAACATCGGAGCAATTATTGCACCTCTTTTAGTTCCTTTTATAGCTTATAGATGGGGCTGGCAATTAGCTTTTATTATTGTTGGGGTAGTTGGGCTAGTATGGCTCGTTTTTTGGTTTATTTTTTATAATTCTCCCGAGGTTAAATTAGAGAAAGGCTATATTAATCAAGCAGAATATCAGCATATAAAACAAGATGCCATCGAAGAAGAGGTTGTCTCCGAGGGAGAACTTGTAGAGAAGGCCTCTTGGTTTCAGTTATTGGGTTACAAGCAAACTTGGTCTTTTTTCTTTGGTAAGTTTTTTACCGATGGGGTATGGTGGTTCTTTTTGTTTTGGCTACCTGCTTATTTAAAGGCTAAATACAATATGGAAGGAACTGAAATAATGTTGCCGTTAGCTGTACTTTACACTTTAACTATGGTGGGTAGTATTGGAGGGGGATGGTTTCCTTCTTATTTTATAAACAAAGGATTAGAGACCTATAAGGCTCGTATGCGTGCAATGTTAATCATTGCCTTGATTCCATTGGTTGTCCTTTTTGCTCAACCTTTAGGACACTATACTTTTTGGATACCTGTTCTATTAATTGGTATTGGATGTTCAGCCCATCAAGCCTGGTCGGCTAATATTTACTCCACTGTTTCTGATATGTTTCCTAATAAAGCAGTAGCTTCTATTACAGGTATTGGAACAATGGCAGGATCATTAAGTGGGGTTATTATCTCTTTGTTAGCCGGTTATTTATTTGATTATTTTGATGGACAAGGAAGTATAGAAACAGGATATACCATTATGTTTACATATTGTGCTATAGCTTATATCATAGCTTGGGTTTGTATGAAAACATTGGTTCCTAAACATAAACTGGTAAAAGGTATTTAATAGCTGTATGTGTTTATAAAAACACATTACATTAATTCATGTAAAAAAGAAAAGGCAATGTTTATTCAGTACATTGCCTTTTCTTTTCGAATTTTTTATAATGCTATCTCTAGACCTTTTGAATAATTTCCATACCTAGCGATATAGCTTTTTCATTCATAGGGATAAATTTGTGATGTCGTTCAGGTAATGTCTTTTTCAACCCTTCAATTACATTTTCCAAGGTAACAATAGGTTTTACTTTTAAGAAACCACCCAAAACAACCATATTAAAGGCTTTAGCTATATTGTTTTCATTAGCCGCATCCATCGCATTAATTCTATAAATGTTAATGTCCTTCCGTGTTGGAGGATTAAGAATACCATACGCATCATAGATTAATGTGCCTCCGGGTTTTACTTTACTCTCAAATTTTTGAAGAGAAGGTTGGTTTAAAATGATAGCTGTATCGTACTGACTTAAGATAGGAGAGGAAATTTTCTCATCACTAACAATAACAGTAACGTTTGCTGTACCTCCACGTTGCTCTGGCCCATAGGCTGGCATCCAAGTAACCTCTTTGCCCTCTGTTAATCCAGAGTAAGCAAGAATCTTTCCCATAGAAAGAACTCCTTGACCACCAAATCCGGCAATTATTATTTCTTCTTTCATTGTATTTCTTTTTATTCTTTGTCTTTTAAATCACCCAATGGATAGTAAGGGAACATGTTCTCCTGCATCCATTCATTCGATTTTTGGGGTGTCATTTTCCATCCTGAACTGCAAGTAGAAACAATTTCTACAAGGTTTGAACCTTTTCCTTCTAGTGAGTTTTCAAAAGCTTTGCGAATAGCCTGTTTGGCTTTACGAATAGCAGGAACAGATTGTACTGATTGACGAGTGACATAAGCAGTTCCTTCCAGTTGAGCTGCGATCTCAGTGATTTTTAACGGATATCCGTGGATACTCACATCACGCCCATAGGGACATGTAGAAGTTGGCATCCCCTCTAAGGTCGTTGGAGCCATCTGTCCTCCGGTCATACCATAAATAGCATTGTTAATGAAGATTATAGTGATGTTATCACCTCTATTTAATGAGTGAATAGTTTCTGCAGTCCCAATACAAGCTAAATCACCATCTCCCTGATAAGTGAATACCAATCGGTCTGGCCATAATCTTTTAATGGCTGCAGCTAAAGCAGGAGCTCTACCGTGAGCTGCTTCTTGCCAATCGATGTCTAAATAGTTATAGATGAAAACGGCACATCCTACAGGGGAGATACCTACTGTTTTTTCTTCCATTTCCATCTCTTCTATAACCTCTGCAATTAACTTGTGAACTACACCATGACTACAGCCGGGGCAATAGTGCATATGATTATCGTTCATTAACTTAGGTTTTTTATAAACCAAGTTTTCGGGTTTGATTATATCTGTTACTTTCATTTGATTCTTGTTTGTAAATTCTTAGTGAAATCGAATAATAAACTCTAAGACTTTGAGAAAAATAGCACCCATACAAACGTAAATGAATAGTTTAAAATCATCAACTGTAAAGTAGATAATAACCGATGCTACTGCACCTATGAGAAAAAGAATATTTAATACTTTTCTGAATTTATCTAAGTTCATTGGACTATCTTTTCTTTGGTTTATTAAATCAGTTTTTGTTCAATGGCTTGAACAATTTCGTCCGGATCGGGTACAATACCTCCTAAACGACCAAAGTGTTCAACCTTAACTTTTCCATTAACGGCTAGACGAATATCTTCAACCATCTGACCGGCATTCAACTCTAACGATAACATACCTTTCACTTTATCTGCATATTCATTTAGAACTTTTGTGGGGAATGGCCATAAGGTAATGGGGCGTAAAATACCCACTTTGATTCCTTTCTCGCGAGCAATCTCCATTGCTTTTTGTCCAATACGAGCCATAGAACCAAATGCTACAATTAGGTATTCAGCATCTTCACAGTTTATCTCTTGATAGCGAACTTCATTAGCTTCAATCACTTTGTATTTTTCTTGAAAGCGAATGTTGTTAGCTTCCATTTGATCAGGTTGTAATTCAAGAGAAGTTATGATGTTTGCTTTTCTATTTTTTGTTTTACCTGTAGAAGCCCATGGGCAACGTGCAATAACTTCTTCATCAGTTAAACGCTTACGTTGAGCAGGAAGAACTACTTTCTCCATCATTTGTCCAATTACTCCGTCGGCTAAGATGATGGCTGGGTTACGGTATTTAAAGGCTAATTCTAAACCTAATCCCACAAAGTCAGCCATTTCTTGCACTGAAGCAGGGGCAAGGGTTATTAGTTTATAATCACCATGACCTCCTCCTTTAACTGTTTGGAAATAATCGGCCTGACTGGGTTGAATAGTTCCTAATCCAGGTCCTCCACGCATCACATTGACAATGAGGCAAGGCACTTCAGCGCCTGCTATGTATGATATTCCTTCTTGTTTCAAACTAACACCCGGACTGGAAGAAGATGTCATTACCATTTTTCCACTTCCACCACCACCATAAACCATGTTTATAGCTGCAATTTCACTTTCTGCTTGTAGAACTACCATACCTGTAGTTTCCCATGGCTTTAGTTCTGCAAGTGTCTCTAAAATCTCCGATTGAGGAGTAATTGGGTAACCAAAGTAGCCATCTACACCATAACGTACAGCAGCATGAGCTATTGCTTCGTTCCCTTTCATTAAAATTACTTCTTCAGACATCTTTTCCTTATTCTTTATTAGTTTTTTCTTCTACTCTAGCCCTATATACTGTTATACAGCCATCAGGACATACTATAGCACACGAACGGCAACCGTTGCATGTGTCTTCTTTTATTTGTTCAGCATAGTTATATCCACGTACGTTTACGTTTTTACTGAGTGAAATTACCTGTAAAGGACAAGCCACAACGCAGAGGTTGCAACCTTTACAACGTTCGGTGTTAACTACTATTGCTCCTTTGATCTTTGCCATAATTATTAATTAAAACCTATTGGTTATACATATCTTTATTATAAAAATTTAGAATTTCAAGTAAAGCCTTTCTTGCATTCACTGCAGGACTTTGAGGATTTAAGTCTATTGCTTTTTGGTAGTCGTTCATTGCTTGATGCCAATCTGACTTTTTCCTAAAGATGTTACCTCGAATATAATAGAGTTTATCTTTCTCTTCTATTACTTCTGCGTTGAGCAAATCATTTATTAGCTGCATTGCTTCATCAATAGCTCCTTGATCTATTAAAGACTCAATTTTTTTTATTTGTTCCAACACTCTAAATTATTATTTGTTATAAAACGAAGCCATTTCATTTTGCTTAATTAGCAAAGTTAGTGTATTTCTTTTAAATAGTACACAAAACGAATAAAAAAGTAAAATGCAGAAATATGTGCTGTTATTCTGATGTTTTGTTATTTAAACTTGTTTAAGTGTTTCTTTTCATCGATATATTTTGATTATTGCTAATAGTTTGATTTCAGCTTTAGTTTTTGAGAGTGGCTATTTAAGACTTTATCGCATTTTTTACAGTTGGAAGATGAAGAGGTTAACAAAAAAACTAAAAGGAAATATTTTAAATAAGGTTTAAGTGAGTTCTTTAAATCCCACCCTTTTTATTTTGATGAAATTATTAATAGTTTGTACTATAAAAACATCGAACACATAATTTATTCTTACATTACAAATGTTTAGTAGTTCCATGCAGTCTTATTGCGCAAAAATGATTAAATAAAGCACAGATACGCATTTTTATCCTGCACTTGATGTAGAATTACAGAAGAACTATGTAGGACTGAAGAGAAAAGCTTATACATCAAAGCCTTTTTGGGTGTTTTGTTGATTTTAATTATTGTATTCTTCTCATAAAGGACCTATTGCTAAGCATATATCGAATTGTGACATCCTTTCTTTTTCATCGACTATAAAAGGAGAGTTTCTAATATTATGTATTTACCTATCAAATATGTTTTTTTTGACCTGACCCTTGTGATGGATTTATTCAACAAGACTAAAAACAAAATATAGAAATAGTTAAACGACATTCTTCATGTTTTTTGTATTGTTTATTAATTTCCAGAAAGAGTGCTATAAAAACAAAAAAGGTAGTATTTTGAAAATTTCCAAATACTACCTTTTTACTAATGATTTATATACTGATGTTATTCTAGAGAACTAAAAGTCAAATGCTCACGAGTTGCATCTACAGTAATCGGTTTGCTTCTATCTACTTCATCAGCCAACAGTTTCTTGGATAAGTCGTTCAACAAGAAACGTTGAATGGCACGTTTTACCGGACGAGCTCCAAATTCAGGGTTATAACCCTCTTGAGCCAAGAAGTCAATAGCTGCATCGGTTAAGTTAAGCTGAACTCCATTTTCCTGTAATCTCTCTTTCACCGCTTTCACTTGAAGCAATACTACTTGTTTAATCTCTTCTTGTGTTAATGGCAAGAACATTATGGTTTCATCAATACGGTTAAGAAATTCTGGACGAATGGTTTTCTTTAACATCTCCATTACTTGTAGCTTAGTCTCTTCAATGATACCCTCTTTATGATCTCCTCTCAATTTTTCCATCTGACTTTGGATGTAACTACTACCCAAATTAGAGGTCATAATAATGATAGTGTTTTTGAAGTTGACCACTCTACCTTTATTATCCGTCAACCGTCCATCATCTAACACTTGTAGCAAGATATTAAACACATCAGGGTGAGCTTTTTCAATCTCATCGAATAATACAACAGAGTAGGGTTTACGTCTGATGGCCTCTGTTAATTGTCCTCCTTCGTCATAACCTACATACCCGGGAGGTGCTCCAACTAAACGAGATACACTATGTTTCTCCTGATATTCACTCATGTCAATACGAGTCATCATGGATTCATCATCAAATAAAAACTCGGCTAGTGCTTTGGCTAATTCCGTTTTACCTACACCGGTAGTTCCTAAAAATATAAAGGAACCTATTGGGCGCTTAGGGTCTTGAAGGCCTGCACGACTCCGTCTTACTGCATCGGATACGGCTTCAATGGCCTCGTGTTGACCAACGACACGTTTCTCCAATTCATCTTCCAAGTGAACTAATTTATCTTTTTCACTTTGAAGCATTTTATTTACCGGAATACCTGTCCAACGAGATACCACTTCTGCTATGTCTTCTGAGTCTACCTCTTCTTTAATCATCGCACGGTCTCCTTGCATTCTGTGAAGCTCTTTTTGAGTCTCCTCAATCTCTTCATTCAGTTGTTGTAGTTTGCCATAACGAATTTCGGCTACTTTTCCGTAATCGCCTTCACGCTCAGCACGTTCAGCTTCAAACTTCAAGTTTTCAATTTCAACCTTATTCTGTTGAATTTGATTGATTAATCCTTTTTCGTTTTCCCATTTAGCTTTGAAAGATTTCTCCTCCTCTTTTAACTCGGCCAATTCTTTGCCTAGTTTCTCCAATTTAGGTTCATCTTTCTCACGTTTTATAGCTTCACGTTCAATTTCGAGTTGCATAATTTTACGTGAGATTTCATCTAGCTCTTCAGGAACAGAGTCAATCTCCATACGCAACTTAGCTGCCGCTTCGTCCATAAGGTCAATGGCCTTATCGGGTAGGAAACGATCGGTGATGTAGCGACTACTTAATTCAACCGCTGCAATGATAGCATCATCCTGAATACGTACGTGATGATGATTTTCATAACGTTCCTTTAGTCCTCTTAAAATAGAGATACTACTTAATGTGTCCGGTTCATCTACCTGTACTACTTGGAAACGACGCTCCAACGCTTTGTCCTTTTCAAAATATTTTTGATATTCATCTAAAGTTGTTGCTCCAATACTGCGTAATTCCCCTCTGGCTAATGCCGGTTTTAATATGTTCGCCGCATCCATTGCCCCATCTCCTTTACCGGCACCCACAAGAGTGTGAATCTCATCAATAAAAAGGATGATGTTTCCTTCGGACTGAGTAACCTCATTGATTACCGATTTAAGTCGTTCCTCAAATTCTCCTTTGTATTTTGCTCCGGCAATTAAAGCACCCATATCTAAAGAGTAAATTTGCTTGTTCTTTAGATTCTCCGGTACGTCACCTCGTAAAATACGATTGGCTAATCCTTCGACAATCGCTGTTTTACCTGTTCCTGGCTCACCTATTAATATAGGGTTATTTTTTGTTCGTCTACTTAATATTTGCAGTACCCTACGAATCTCTTCATCTCGTCCAATAACAGGGTCTAGTTTACCGTTACGAGCTTCTGCTATTAAGTTGGTTGCATATTTTTCAAGTGACTGATACGTATCCTCACTTGATTGTGATGTTACACGTTGTCCTTGGCGTAAATCATCAATGGCTGCACGTAGACTTTTTTCATTTACTCCTGCATCTTTTAGTATAGTAGAAGCATTACTTTTCACCAAGAATAGAGCTATAAGCAGATGTTCCAATGATACAAACTCATCTTTCATGTCGCTGGCAATTTGCAGTGCTTTTTGAAAAACGTCGTTTAAAGAGGAACTCATATATGGATTCCCACCCGATACTTTAGGGTAAGAAGATACTTCTTGCTCTACAATTCTTTGAATTTGCTGATCATTTAAACCTAATTTTTGGAATATGAAAGGGGTTACATTTTCGCCCACTTTCATAATGCCCAAAAGCAAGTGTGTCGGTTCAATCACTTGCTGACCATTGCTTTGTGCAGCATTTACCGCAGCTTGAATGGCCTCCTGTGATTTGATTGTGTAATTGTTAAAATTCATATTGTATCTATTTTGTTTATTCTTTTATGGTTTTTAGTCTCTATTCTTGAGGATGCAAACAGTTTACCAAAAATAGTTGAGAGTTGTTTTGTCTCTTATTTACTAAGTGTGGCTGTCATAATGTCTGTTTGTGGTTGTTCGAAATCTTGTTTTATTTATTAAAAAGAGGTATGCATACACAAAGAAAAATCCAGCACTAAAGTTTTTCAAAACTCGGTCCTAGACCCAACCTCCTTCGGTCCTAGACCGAGCACCCTTCAGTCCTAGACCGACCGACCTTCGGTCTTAGACCGAATGATGATGTGGTTAGTCAAGGATAAAAGTTTTATTTTTTTATTCTAGTTTGTTTTGTGTTGATTGTTTTATTTTACGTTGATTATTAGTTTGTTATGGTTTTTTTATCCATTCAAAAAAGAGGAGGGTAAATTCATTTTCAGAAGTAAACAGAGTAAAAAAGAGCCCCATTTATTTTTTAGATAAAAAGACGCTTGATTTCTCCCATTTCTACAAAGTAAATAAAGAATTAAAGAGACTTCATGTTAACTGACATTCTGTCTGTTTTTTATTTTGCTTTATAATAAAAGTGTATAAGAACTCACTTTGTTGTATCTTTATTTTATAATTGAAATGCACGACATAGAAAATACTTATGAAACAGAAAATTAAATTTGAAAATACGGTCTATTTATTTGACGCTACATTTTACAATTTCATTATAACCGATATAAAAAAACATTTTGAAACGGCACTCCATCGACAATTCAATTCCGTTGAGCTTTTCGACTTGATTAGCTATCTAGCTTTAGACTTGGGAATCACTGAAAGCAGTCTGATTTCTCAAGTTATTTGGCTTCACAATAAAGAAACTGCAACACTAGAGTTTTCGCAGCCCAGCAAGTTGAAAAATGAATTAGACGGAAAGGCTTTTCGAAATGAGATAGGGGAGTTTTTGATGGCTTCTGTGTCAACCGAGAATTTAGTTCCTTTAAGCCAACTCTTTTTGGAGGTCTTGCAGATGACCTTAGAAAGCAATGAGGTAAAACGTATTGCTTTAATTGGTGATTATAACTCGTATGGAAAAGAGCTATTTAGTCTTTTGGATGCAGAGATTCTGAAGAAGAAGGAAGTTGTACTCTTTCATATGGGAGATGTAAACTTAAAAGAGGGTGTACGAGGAGAGATTTTGGCCTATCCATTGATGCAAGCTTTAGGTATAAGGGCAGATGACTTAAATGAATAAGTGATGACTACTATTGATTTCAGACTTCAGGTTTTTTTAAGCGTAGCTCAAAATCAGAGTTTTACAAAAGCCTCCAAAGAGCTTTTTATTACTCAGCCTGCCATTTCCAAACACATTCAAGAGTTGGAATCCAATTTTCAGGTTCGACTATTTAACCGAGGAGGAAAAACGGTTACATTAACTTCAGCTGGAAAAACCTTCTTGCGATATGCTACAGAAATAGCGAAATTGTATAAACAGGTGGATTATGAAATGGGGTTACTACAAGAAAATATAGTGGGAGAATTGCGATTAGGGGCAAGTACTACAATTGCTCAATATATTCTTCCTCCCATTTTAGCTCGATTTAATCGTAAGTTTCCTGCGGTAAAACTCTCTTTAATTAGTGGGAACTCTTATGAAGTTGAAAATCTATTGAGTAATAATCAAATAGATATCGGATTAATTGAAGGATTACATCGATCGGTAGAGTTTAAATATATTCCCTTTATGAAGGATGAGTTGGTTGCTGTGGTAAGTAGTCGTATGCAATCAGATCTGGATTCCTTAACAATAACTCAATTAAAAGAGATACCCTGGGTGTTGAGAGAACGAGGTTCAGGAACTTTAGAGGTTTTAGAAAAGGCTCTCTCTAAACATCACTTGAAGTTATCTGATTTGAAAGTAATTATGCATTTAGGAAGTACAGAAAGCATAAAATTATTCTTAAAAGAGAGTGATGCCCTTGCTGTAGTTTCTGTTCAGTCCATTTATAAAGAGCTGTTTGCCGATACATTTAAAGTCATTGATATTGATGATTTAGTTATGGAGCGTGATTTTTGCTTTGTTCTACCTCATGGAGTAGAAGAAGGAGTACCTAAACAATTTATGGATTATGTAATCCATAACGAAAAGTTATAGGGTATAAGAAATAACGATTGGTCTATGTGGTAGATGTAGTGTATCTTTGCGGAGTAAAAATAAAACAAAAGATGAATAAACTACTAGCTACTTTACACCAACAAAGAAAGATTATCTATTGGGTGATATCACTCGCTTTACTCTGTTTTTTACTTCTCGATTATATTCCGGGTTTATCGGGTTACTCCGCTTGGATTACTCCTCCCGTTTCACTGTTTCTAGGATTGGCTTTTGCCTTACTTTGTGGTCAAGCCTATCCTAAATTTAATAAAAAAGTTTCTAAATACTTATTGCAATATGCTGTGGTAGGTTTGGGCTTTGGTATGAATTTACACGAATCATTAGCATCAGGGAAAGAAGGGATGACCTTTACCATTGCCTCTGTAGTAGGTACTCTTGTATTAGGCGTTTTAATAGGTTATAAACTGTTGAAAATGGACTGGAGTACGTCTTATTTAATTAGTACAGGGACAGCTATTTGTGGAGGAAGCGCCATTGCTGCAGTTGCTCCGGTAATTAAAGCCAAAGAGAGTTCCATTTCCATTGCATTGGGAACTGTTTTTATATTAAATGCTGTTGCTTTATTTATTTTCCCTACCATAGGTCATTGGTTGGATTTGTCTCAACATCAGTTTGGCACTTGGAGTGCCATAGCCATACACGATACCAGTTCTGTAGTAGGTGCAGGTGCTGCTTATGGGGAAGAAGCATTGGAAATTGCAACCACCATTAAATTAACCCGTGCGTTATGGATTATTCCGGTGGCTTTAATCACTTCAATAATGAGTCGTAAAGGAAGTCATAAAATAACGATCCCTTGGTTCATTGTGTTTTTCATATTAGCCATGATAGTAAATACTTTTTTATTGAGTGATTCTATGCCCCAGGTTGGTGCAACAATTAATGGATTGGCACGTAAAGCGTTAACTTTTACCTTGTTCTTTATCGGAGCTTCTCTTTCTGTTGATGTATTAAAGCAGGTGGGTTTTAGACCTATGATTCAAGGTATTAGTCTATGGATTGTTATCAGCGTGGTAAGTCTGATTTATGTTTGTATGTTCTAGACAGGAAGTTTAGTTTAAAAAGATAAAAACAAGGGAGATACTTTTTTAAGTAGCTCCCTTGTTTTTATATAGACAAATAAATAATAATTTTAATTATTTCTTGTCTTTCTCTTTTATTGCCTCAAAAATTAAAGCTTCTATTTCTTCTGCCAATTCAGGATTATCAGCTATGCATTGCTTGGCAGCATCACGGCCTTGACCTAAGCGTGTTTCATTGTAACTATACCACGATCCACTTTTGGTTATTACACCTAAATCAGACCCTAAATCTACAATTTCACCATCTTTACTGATTCCCTTACCGAACATAATGTCAAATTCTGTTTTTCGAAAAGGAGGAGCTACTTTGTTTTTAACAATGCGAACACGAGTTTGATTTCCTATAACTTCCTCTCCATCTTTAATGGGTTGTCCTCTTCGGATATCGATACGAATAGAAGCATAAAATTTCAGTGCATTACCTCCTGTAGTAACCTCAGGACTACCAAACATGACTCCGATTTTTTCACGTAATTGGTTAATGAAAATACAAGTAGTCTTGGTTTTACTAACAGCAGAAGTTAGTTTGCGTAAAGCTTGCGACATTAATCTAGCTTGTAATCCCACACGATTATCACCCATCTCTCCATCAATCTCAGCTTTAGGAGTTAATGCTGCCACAGAGTCTATTACAATAATGTCAATCGCAGAAGAACGGATTAACTGTTCAGTAATCTCTAATGCTTGTTCACCATTATCGGGTTGCGAAATTAAAAGGTTATTAATATCTACTCCTAAGTTAGCTGCATAAAAACGATCAAAAGCGTGTTCTGCATCAATAAATGCTGCAATACCACCTGCTTTTTGCGCTTCAGCAATGGCGTGAATAGCTAAGGTTGTTTTACCCGATGATTCAGGACCATATATTTCTATAACTCTTCCTCTAGGATATCCACCCACACCTAAAGCAGTATCCAAACCAATGGAACCTGTAGAGATGACTTCTAAATCTTCTTCTATATGATCATCTCCCATTTTCATGATAGAACCTTTGCCAAAGTTCTTCTCAATTTTATCCATTGCTACTTGAAGTGCTTTTAGTCTTTCTGTAGAGGATTCTTGTTTCTCCAAATTATCTTTTTTTGCCATGTTTTATTTTAAGATTTGAGCGGCGTGCTCTTTTGTTTTTACTTCTTTAGGAGTAATAACTCTCTCTATCACTCCCTCTTCATCTATAATGAAGGTGGTACGGAATGTACCCATGTATGTTCGACCAAAGTTTTTCTTTTCACCCCAAACGCCAAATTGTTGAACCAATTTTTTATCTGTGTCGGCTATCAAGGTAAAAGGGAGGTTGTTCTTTTCGGTAAAGCGTTGATGAGATTGCTCACTATCAGTGCTAACTCCAATAACTTCATATCCCTCTTTCTGCAATGCAGAGTAGTTGTCTCTTAAGTTGCAAGCTTGAGCTGTACAGCCGGGTGTACTATCCTTGGGGTAAAAATAAAGAACTACTTTTTTTCCTTTATAATTGCTTAAATGTATCTCTTTCCCGTTAGAATCAATTCCTAAATAATCGGGAGCTTTATCTCCAACTTTCATTATAATTCTAAATCAATATTAAATAATTCATGCCAAGGAAGCCCTTGTTTGTTTAATTGTGCCATAAATGGATCGGGATCAAACTCCTCAACGTTAAATACACCCGGTTTTTTCCAGATGCCTTGTAAAAATAACATTGCACCAATCGTTGCGGGAACACCTGTAGTGTAACTAACACCTTGCATTCCTGTTTCTTGATAAGCAGCTTGGTGGCTACAGTTATTATATACATAGTAGGTTTTTTCCTTGCCATCTTTAATTCCACGAATGCGACAACCAATGGAAGTCTCTCCTGTGTATTGTTCTCCTAATTCTTGAGGATCAGGAAGAACCGCTTTTAAGAATTGCAGAGGAACGATTTCTTGTCCTTGGTAATTAATAGGTTGAATACTAGCCATACCAATGTTTTGAATAACTCGTAGATGAGTTAGATATTCCTCTCCAAAAGTCATCCAGAAACGAGCTCTTTTAATGGTTGGATAGTTTTTAGTTAGTGATTCCAACTCTTCGTGATACAATAAATAAGACTCTCTAGGTCCAATGTTGGGGTAGGTAATGGGTTGATGAATCTCTAGAGGTCCTGTTTGTACCCATTTGCCATTTTCGTAGTAGCGACCATTTTGAGTAATCTCACGAATATTAATTTCAGGATTAAAGTTGGTCGCAAAAGCTCTCTTATGATCGCCCGCATTGCAATCAACAATATCTAAATAGTGAATTTCATCAAAATGATGTTTAGCTGCATAAGCAGTATATATGCCAGTTACACCAGGGTCAAATCCACAACCTAAGATGGCTGTTAACCCCGCTTCTTTAAATCTATCTTGATAAGCCCATTGCCAGCTATATTCAAATTTAGCTTCATCTTTGGGCTCGTAGTTGGCAGTATCTAAGTAGTTTACACCACACGCTAAGCACGCATCCATAATGGTTAAGTCTTGATATGGAAGTGCTACATTTATAACAATGTCTGGTTTAAACTCATTAAAAAGTGCTACTAATTCTTCAACTTTATCAGCATCCACTTTTGCTGTTTTTATGTTGGGGTTACCAACGGCTTTTACTATTTCATCGCATTTGGATTGAGTACGACTGGCAATCATCACTTCTTCAAAAACATCTGCGTTTTGTGCCACTTTGTGTGCTACAACAGTACCAACTCCACCTGCGCCAATAATAAGAACTCTATTCATAGTTTGCTTTTATTTAATGATTTATACGCTTTATTATCTTATAGCAAATATACACTAATATTTTACGACTGTTGGTCTAATTAAGTTTTATTATTAACCGTAAAAAACAAAAAAGTAAGGTTTAAGTTGCTTGAAAAGCAGGGTGAAGAGTGATTGTAAATAACAAGCCATTAAAGTCAACTTGGACTTTAATGGCTTGTTATTTATTCTATATTCTTTGTAAGAATTTAGTTTTAGAGTTTATTCTTTAGAAATATTGTCGAGTTGTAGTAACTCTTCATCGGTAAAAGAGGTGTTGTTTAATGCCTTTAAATTATCCGTTATTTGTGCTGTGCTACTGGCTCCAATTAAAACAGAAGCAACCTCTATTTTATTCAATAACCATGCAATGGACATCTCCGCAAGTGTTTGCCCTCGCTGTTTAGCAAAGTCATTGAGTTGACGTATCTGTTCTATTCTTCTTTCAGTAAGATGTTCTTTTTTAAGATATCCTCCTTTAGCTATGCGTGAGTCAGAAGGTATTCCCTCTAAATAACGATTGGTTAATAAGCCTTGTGCTAAAGGGGAGTAAGCAATAAATCCTACACCGGCTTCTGCAGTATGCATCAATAAGTTATCTTCTTCGGGTATGCGTTGGAACAAACTATACTTACCTTGATTAAGTAAACAAGGCACATCGTGTTCTTCTAAATAACGATAAGCCTGAATGGCGGCTTCAGCAGGATAGTTGGATATTCCGATGTATAGAGCTTTTCCTTGTCTAACGATATCTACCAAAGCTTGCATGGTTTCTTGTAGAGGAGTATTAGGATCGTATCTATGGGAATAAAATAAATCCACATATTCCAGTTTCATTCTCTTAAGGCTCTGGTTTAAGCTACTGATTAAATACTTTCTTGATCCCCAGTTGCCATAAGGACCGGGCCACATATCATATCCTGCTTTGGATGATACGAAGAGCTCATCACGAAAAGGACGAAGCGATTTTTCCATTATCACCCCAAAAGTCTCTTCTGCTGAGCCGTAGATAGGCCCATAATTGTTGGCTAAATCAAAATGCGTGATACCTTGATCAAAAGCAAAATGAATTTTTTCTAAACTCTCTTGTAATTTGTCAACACTTCCAAAGTTATGCCATAAACCTAAAGATATGGCAGGTAGAAGTACACCACTTTGCCCTGCACGTTTGTAGGTCATTCCGGATTCGTATCGAAGTGTATTGGGGTGATAAGGTTGTGGTAACATAAGTTAATGTCTTAATTTTCTTGTCTATCTACTTTTATTATACCTCCGGTATTCGGATTGAATTGCACTTGAATAATCGCTTTACGGTTAAACAATGTGGGAGCTAAATACTCTAGTACTCCAAACTGGGTAATGGGTAAGTCGGTAGATACCAGTTCTTTACCTTGATAGGAGAGTGTTACTTTTCCTTTTCCCGGAACATTGTATGCTACACCATTAGAAATGGGTTTACCTTTAGCATCTGTCATCGGAATGCTCTCCAAATTAGTTAATTGAGCATAGATAGGTTCTCCTGCTAAATCATCCAGATCGACTACTCCTAACTTTTTAGAAAAGCGAAAAACCACTTTATCTTTAAATTCCTCTGATGGATCAACTCTGAGCGTGAAGTTTTTAGTTTCAACCTTATATATACCTGTGAACATTTGAGTCATTGCTTCTTCCTGTTCTTCCAACTTGTTGAGCATCAACTTCAGTTGTTCTCCGTCTTTGGGCATATAATCAGCTTGTCCTCTCAATAGAATATTTCTACTTTCTCGTATGTTGTAAATTTCCTGTGCAACTAATTCGGCCATTTTAGCAGTGGAATTAGCTAAAAGGATTTCTTCAGTAAGAAAATCTCTAGGATCAATTTGTTTCTTGATTTGAATTTCTTCTTTCTTTTTCTCCACTTGAGGGGTAAATGGGCAGTTGATAGACATCACTACACCTTGTTCAGATAACTCCATCAAAGGAGCTACTGATTTATCATTCATCTTAACAAAATAAGTTTTCTCTTTATCCGGAACGCCTATCGATCGAATAGTGACCTTTTCAATGGTCCATTCTTCTTTTTTTTCTGTGGTAACTTCTGTTTGATGCAAATATCTTTCAGCATATCGACTAAACTCTCCGGGAGTGAATGTTTCTTTTTTAGTCTGGACCTCAATTTCTAAAGCTGTCTTAGGTAAGGTGTATACCAATCCGTAATCTTTACCTTGAGTAACTCCTGTGGTTATACGCGTTTGACTGTATACTAGGCTTACTGAAAGGAGTAGAAGGGTTATAAAAAAAACTCTTATCTTCATAATATATCTAATTATGTTTGAATTAATAGGGCATTGAGCCATTAACAAAGTTAATTAACTTATTTGAATAAGTAGGTCTCTAGAATTAAATATTACTCACTTCTTTCCATGCATAGGGTAGAAAATCAATGATATCCATGGCTGTCATACTCATTTCTCCTAATTTATTTTTAGCTAAATCTCCGGCAAGTCCATGAACATA
>CAZGUI010000054.1:0-16520 GCA_964528875.1 uncultured Bacteroides sp.
TCGCCTCATTCCGACTTGTATTCTTATAACTGCTGATATAGGTCAAACAGGCTATCTATAAAAAGGTGTAAAAAGATTTAGATAATCTTTTCTCATTTCTAAACTCACCAAATTAAATGGAATATACATTTTTGCATTTTTTTTGCAGAAAAACATGAATAAATAACCAAAACTCTTGTTTTTATTAATATTAGTGCATATTTTTGCATTAAATAGTATAATTATTCAGAATATGAAAAAGAAAGCAGATCGTTTAGAGGCCATAAAGTCAATTATTTCAAGCTCTGAAATAGGTTCACAGGATGAGCTTCTGCAAGAACTTAAAGAACAAGATTTTCAACTGACTCAAGCTACATTGTCTCGCGACTTGAAGCAATTAAAGGTTGCCAAGGCCGCAAATATAAACGGGGACTATGTCTATGTATTGCCTAACGACATCATGTACAAAAGGAATGTAGACTTAACCGTAAATGAGATGATGACTCACACCGGATTTGTTTCATTGAATATCTCTGGAAATTTAGCTGTCATTAAAACCAAACCAGGTTATGCCAGCAGAATGGCATACGACATTGACAATCACAACTTTGAAGACATACTAGGGACGGTTGCAGGGGATGACACTATTATTATGGTCATAGCCGAGCAAGCTTCATCTAAAAAAATAAAAGCACAATTATCCACTGTAATACCTAGCGTCAATAAGAAGAATAAATAAAAGTAAATGGATGATAATATAAAAGTAATGGTTGCTGACTCTTCACACGAAAAGTATGTTGACACAATTTTAGAGACTATTGAAGCAGCAGCAAAAGTTCGTGGTACAGGCATAGCTAAAAGAACCCACGAATACCTTGTTCAAAAAATGAAAGAAGGCAAAGCAATTATTGCTCTTGATCAGGATGTTTTCGCCGGTTTTTGCTACATTGAGAGCTGGGGAAACAAAGAGTATGTTGCAAACTCAGGATTAATTGTGGTAGAAAGTTTTCGTGGCAAAGGCCTAGCCAGACGCATAAAGCACGAAGCATTCAAATTATCTCGCCAACGATGGCCTAATGCCAAATTATTTGGATTAACTAGTGGTGGAGCAGTTATGAAAATAAATACAGAACTGGGGTATGTTCCGGTTCCTTTTTCTGATCTAACCAATGATGAGGCATTTTGGAAGGGATGTGAGGGTTGTTGTAATCACGATGTCCTTATGCGTACAGATCGCCGTTACTGCATCTGTACAGCAATGCTTTTTGACCCAAAGAAGCACGAAAAGGATTAAACAAAACAGTTATACAATACAGAATACATTATAAAATCAATTCGATATGAAAAAAAAGGTAGTTTTAGCATTTAGTGGAGGATTAGATACTTCATTCTGTGCCATGTATTTATCTCAAGATAAAGGCTATGAAGTTTACACTGCAATTGCTAACACAGGAGGATTCAGTGAGGCAGAATTAAAAGAAATCGAAAACAAAGCTTACAAGCTAGGAGCCCAAAAGCACGTTACATTAGATATTACCCAAGAGTATTATGACAAGAGCATTAAATACATGGTTTTTGGTAATGTTTTAAGAAATGGAACCTACCCTATTTCTGTTAGCTCTGAGCGTATATTCCAAGCCATTGCTATAGCTAATTACGCTCGCGAAATTAATGCTGACGCCATCGCTCACGGCAGTACGGGCGCAGGAAACGACCAAATCCGTTTTGATTTAACTTTTGAAGTATTAGCTCCGGGAATTGAAATTATTACTCCTACTCGAGATATGATTTTAACACGTGACTACGAGATTGACTACCTTCGTAAGCATAATTATGTAGCCAACTTTGAAAAAATGGAATATTCCATCAACAAGGGATTATGGGGTACATCCATTGGGGGAAAAGAGACTTTGGTGAGCAACCAAACCTTGCCCGAAGAAGCTTACCCCTCTCAAGTAACCAAACAAGGCACGGAAAAGTTGGTTTTAGAATTCAAAAAAGGAGAGCTCCATGCTGTTAATGGTGAAGTTTTCAGTAACAAAGTAAAAGCTATTAATAAGGTGGAAGCTATTGCTAATCCTTATGGAATAGGAAGAGATATGCACATTGGTGATACAATTATTGGCATTAAAGGACGTGTGGGATTTGAAGCTGCTGCGCCATTACTTATTATCAATGCTCACAAAATGCTTGAGAAGCATACATTAACCAAGTGGCAATTGTATTGGAAAGATCAAGTAGCCAACTGGTATGGAATGTTTTTACACGAAGCTCAATATTTAGAGCCGGTAATGAGAGACATTGAAGCCATGTTAGAATCTTCTCAACAAAATGTAAACGGTAAGGTTGAAATCACTCTTCGCCCATATACCTACACTTTAGTAGGAGTAGAGTCAGACTTCGACTTGGTAAAAACTCCTTTTGGAGAATATGGAGAAGTTCAAAAAGGCTGGACTGCTGAAGATGCAAAAGGTTTCATTAAGATCTTATCCAATCCATTACGTGTATATTACAATAATCAGGAAAAGAACAAGGAGAAATAAAAGGAATGGTAAATGTAGGAATTATTGGAGGAGCCGGTTATACTGCGGGTGAGTTGATTCGTTTATTAGTACATCACCCGGAAGTAAACCTATCCTTCATTAACAGCACGAGTAATGCAGGAAAGAAAGTAACAGAGGTGCATTCGGGTTTATATGGTGATTGTAACTTGACTTTCACAAATGAATTTCCTTTTGATACAATAGATGTTTTGTTCCTTTGTACTGCTCATGGTGATAGTGTAAAGTTCCTTGAGGCACACACACTACCCTCTTCGTTAAAAATCATTGACTTCTCTATGGATTACCGATTCAAAAGAGCAGATCACGATTTTGTTTATGGATTACCCGAGTTAAACAAAGACGAAATAAAAAAAGCACAAAGAGTGGCCAATCCGGGTTGTTTTGCTACTTGCATACAATTGGCTCTTCTTCCTTTAGCACAAAAGCAGCTATTAAACAAAGACATTTTGGTAAATGCTTTGACCGGAAGCACGGGTGCAGGAGTAAAACCCAGAGCAACTACACACTTTAGCTGGAGAGATAATAACCTAAGTATATACAATGCCTTTACTCATCGACATGTACCCGAAGTGATACAATCTATTGAACAGTTACAAAGAAACTTCAATTCGGATATAGATTTCATTCCTTATCGAGGAGATTTTCCTCGGGGCATTTTTGCTACACTAGTAACAAAGTCAGAGCTGGAGTTGGAAGAAATTAAAAAAATATACGAAGACTTTTATGCCGATGCTCCTTTCACTTTCACCATCAATGAAGAACTTCACCTTAAAGAAGTGGTAAACACCAACAAGTGTTTAATTCATCTACAAAAACACAAAAACAAACTATTAATTGTTAGTTGCGTAGATAATTTACTTAAAGGAGCCTCCGGACAAGCCGTTCAAAACATGAATTTAATGTTTGGACTAGATGAAAGTATGGGGCTAAATCTTAAAGCAAACGCTTTTTAAAAAAACAACAAATGGAACTATTCGACGTATATCCTATTTTCAATATAAATGTAGTTAAAGGAGAAGGGGCTTATGTTTGGGATGACAAAGCCAATAAATACCTTGACTTTTACGGGGGCCATGCAGTTATCTCCATAGGACACTCCCACCCTCGCTATGTAGAATATCTAAGTAAGCAAGTTGCACAACTTGGCTTTTATTCAAATTCAGTAATCAATGAGTTACAAAAAGAGGTGGCTCATAAACTGGGAAAGATCTCAGGATATGATGATTATTCACTTTTTCTAATTAACTCAGGAGCCGAAGCTAACGAAAATGCACTTAAGCTAGCTTCCTTCCATAATGGACGCAAAAAAGTTATTTCTTTTGCTAAAGCATTTCACGGAAGAACATCTCTAGCAGTAGAAGTAACCGATAATCCTAAGATTATTGCACCCATTAATGACAATGGTAATGTAGTTTATCTTCCTTTGAATGACATAGAAGCCTTTGAGAAAGAGGTAATGAAGAATGATGTTTGTGCTGTAATTATTGAAGGTATTCAAGGAGTAGGAGGTATTCAAATTCCCACTAACAAATTTCTACAACAAGTAAGAGAACTTTGCAACAAAACCAACACAATACTCATACTTGATGAAATTCAGTCGGGTTATGGCAGAAGTGGAAAATTTTTCGCCCACCAATATGCTAACATTAAGGCCGATTTAATTTCTGTGGCTAAAGGAATTGGTAATGGATTTCCTCTTTCCGGTTTGCTCATTAGTCCTAAATTCAAACCAGCCTATGGCATGCTAGGTACTACTTTTGGTGGTAATCATTTAGCGTGTGCTGCAGCGTTAGCGGTATTAGAAGTTATGGAAGAAGACGGACTAGTAGAGAACACCAAAGTTGTGGGAAATTATTTGATGGAACAATTGAAGGAAATTCCTGAAATAAAAGAAGTACGAGGCAGAGGATTAATGATTGGATTGGAGTTTGAAGCACCTATTAAAGAACTCAGAGCAAAGCTACTCTATGAAAAAGGAGTATTTACAGGAGTAAGTGGAGAAAAAGTCATGCGTTTATTGCCCCCCTTATGTATCAATAAAAAAGATGCTGATCTCTTTTTAGAAAAACTAAAAGAAGCCATCAAAGAGAAAAAGCATTTTGACTAAAACAGATATTAAAAAGGGGAGATTATTTTATCTCCTCTTTTTTATTCCTATTTTTACGCTTCTACATTTTTTTGAAGCATAGCTACCAATATATTATATTTTGTGTATTAACCCTTAAAACAAAAAAAGATGGAAAAAAAATTTAGCCGAGAAACGCTGTGTATCCAAGGAGGGTGGCAACCTAAAAAAGGAGAACCACGCATTGTGCCTATCTATCAAAGTACTACTTTTAAGTATGATACGAGTGATCAGATGGGACGCTTATTCGACTTGCAAGACACAGGCTATTTCTACACACGCCTACAAAATCCTACAAACGATGCAGTAGCAGCCAAGATAGCTGCCCTTGAAGGTGGTGTGGCGGCTATGCTTACCTCTAGCGGACAAGCAGCCAATTTCTTTGCAATTTTCAATATATGTGAATCTGGCGACCACTTTGTTAGCTCTTCTGCTATTTATGGTGGAACCTTCAACCTCTTTGCTGTAACCATGAAAAAGTTGGGCATAGAAGTTACATTCATTTCTCCTGATGCTACTGAAGAAGAGATTTCTGCAGCGTTTAAGCCCAATACCAAAGCTTTATTTGGGGAAACTGTATCGAACCCTTCTTTAGATGTACTAGACATTGAATTATTTGCAAAAGTAGCTCATAAGCACGGAGTTCCTTTAATCATTGACAACACTTTCCCTACTCCTATCAACTGTCGTCCTTTTGAGTGGGGTGCAGACATTGTTATACATTCCACCACAAAATATATGGATGGACATGCTACAGCGGTAGGTGGTTGTATTGTAGATAGTGGAAACTTCGATTGGAAAGCCAATGCAGAGAAATTCCCCGGCCTTTGTACTCCGGATGAATCTTACCATGGTTTAACGTTTGCTGATACATTTGGTAAAATGGCATATATAACCAAAGCCACTACACAGCTTATGCGAGATTTAGGGAGTATTCAAAGCCCTCAAAATGCATTTTTATTGAACATAGGACTTGAGACTCTTCATTTACGCATGAAACAACATTGTAAAAATGCACTGAAAGTAGCTGAATACCTAAGCACTAGAAGTGATAAGATTGCTTGGATACATTATCCCGGATTACCCACACACAAAGATTATGCATTAGCACAAAAGTATATGCCTAATGGAACTTGTGGTGTTATCACCTTTGGGCTGAAAGGAGGTAGAGAGGCATCTATTAAATTTATGGATTCATTACAATTGGCTGCAATCGTAACACACGTAGCTGATGCTAGAACTTGTGTTCTCCACCCTGCTAGTCACACACACAGGCAACTATCGGATGAACAACTGATTCAAGCAGGAGTACAACCGGATTTAATACGATTCTCTGTTGGAATTGAAAATGTGAACGATATTATAGAAGATATTCAACAAGCACTAGAAAAGTAATTTTACACTACATACTGACCGAAAAAGAAACTCGCAAGTCTTTGATATACAAAGGCTCTTGCGAGTTTCTTTTTTATCTACTATTCACACATGAATACAGCATAGCATAAATAACAACTATTCTTTTTTGAAAACAAAATACAGTATAAATACAGATACAAACACCATATACAACTATAGATCAACCAATTATCATCTAGACTAATTCTAAACAGTCTAACTTTTTAATATTTCTATTCGGTTTATGGTTCAATTAAAGAGTATAATCATTACTTTTACAAAAGATAAAAGAATCTACTCTTGAAATGAATAACGTTTTCCTTGCAATATTCATTGATATGAAAGTATAAGCGAAAAGAAACAACACATTTCAACTATAGAAGCAGATAAACCAAGAAAAAGAAACAAACGGAAAGAAACTTTATTACATAAACCTTATAGCATATGAACTACGCCGAAATTTGCATCATTAAAAGAGATGGTAAAAAAGAGGATTTTTCAATCAGTAAAATTAAAAATGCCATCGGAAAAGCGTTTCAAGCAACTGGAACAACTAACGACAACGCACTCATTGCAGAAATAACAATGAATGTTATTAAGCGATTTGACAAATCCATGCTTGGTGTTGAAGAAATTCAAGACCTAGTGGAACAAGAACTAATGAAAGTCCAACCTCTTGTTGCCAAAAAGTTCATTATTTACAGAGAGTGGAGAAACACAGAGCGTGACAAGAAGACCAAGATGAAGCAAATAATGGATGGCATTGTGGCTATTGAGAAAAATGATGTAAACCTCAGCAATGCCAACATGAGTAGCCATACTCCTGCAGGTCAAATGATGACTTTTGCCTCAGAAGTAACCAAAGATTATACCTACAAGTATCTCCTTTCCAAATCATTTGCAGAAGCTCACCAGTTGGGAGACATTCATATCCATGATCTGGATTACTACCCCACTAAAACCACAACCTGCATACAATATGACCTAGACGACCTATATGAGCGAGGCTTTAGGACTAAGAATGGAAGCATCAGAACACCTCAAAGCATACAAAGCTATGCAACACTAGCTACTATTGTATTTCAAACCAATCAAAACGAACAACACGGTGGACAGTCTATCCCTGCATTCGATTTTTTCATGGCCAAAGGGGTTAAGAAAACCTTCTTGAAAAACCTCATTGAGTTACTAGATTTCTTTGCTGAGATTCAATTGAATATCTCCAATCAAAAAGAAAATATCAAAAAGGATGTTTATCGTATCATTCATTCCATAAAACCGGAAAGTAGAGAGGTTCAAGCATTAAGAGAAGCCATGGAGCAACTCAACCTAAGCATACCCGAAGAGAAACTCCAGCACATAATAAAAAACGCATATAATCTTACCCGCAAAGCCACACACCAGGCCATGGAGGGTTTTATTCATAATTTAAATACCATGCATTCCAGAGGGGGAAATCAAGTGGTTTTCAGCTCCATAAACTATGGAACCGACACCTCTCCTGAAGGAAGAATGGTAATTCAAGAATTAATGCAAGCCACCATTGAAGGATTAGGTAAGCAAGGAGAAGTACCGGTATTCCCCATACAAATTTTCAAGATTAAAGAGGATGTTAACTTCTCTGACGAGGATTATGAGCGTGCAATGCAAGATTTTGATGCAGCATTAAAGGGTGAAATATCTTTTATCACACCCAACTTTGATCTCTTTTTACAAGCGTGTCAAACTACAGCCAAAGCGCTGTTTCCAAACTTTATGTTTCTAGATACTCCCTTTAACAAACACGATTTGTGGAGAAAGGACGATCCTAAAAGATATCGTTATGAATTAGCTACTATGGGATGCAGAACACGAGTGTTTGAAAATTTACACGGAGAAAGAACATCAATAGGAAGGGGAAATCTCTCTTTCACCACCATGAATATGCCTCGTCTAGCCATTGAAGCAAGAATCAAAGCAGAAAGTCTAACAGAAACTCCTAAATACAAAGAAGCAATTACACAAAAAGCCAAAGAGCTATTTATTGAATCGGTACGTCAATCAGCCGAGCTTATAGCCGACCAATTATACAGCAGATATAAATACCAACGAACAGCTTTAGCTTGCCAGTTCCCTTTTATGATGGGAAACAACGTTTGGCAAGGAGGAGATAAGCTAAACAAAGAAGAGGAAGTGGGTGACGTATTAAATAGTGGCACATTAGGAATAGGTTTTATAGGAGGACACAATGCAATGGTTGCCATTTATGGAGAAGGTCATGCGCATAATGAAACAGCATGGAACACTCTTTATGAGGCAGTAATGGAAATAAATAAAGTAGTAGCAGAAAGCAAGGAGAAATACAACTTAAACTTTGCCGTATTAGCCACTCCTGCTGAAGGTTTATCGGGCAGATTTACAGCAATGGATAGAAGAAAGTATGGAATCATTCCCGGAGTTACTGACAAAGAATACTACATCAATTCTTTTCATATCGATGTAAACGAACCCCTATCTATTATCGAAAAGATTAAGAAAGAGGCTCCGTTTCATGCCATCACACTAGGTGGTCACATTACCTATGTAGAACTAGATGGTGAAGCACAGAAAAATGTAAAGGCCATACCAAAGATTGTAAAGGTTATGAAAGACAATAATGTAGGATATGGTTCCATCAATCACCCGGTAGATACCTGCAATGAATGTGGATTCAAAGGAGTTATCTATGATAAATGTCCTGTATGCAGTAGTGAAAACATTTTAAGAATGCGCAGAATAACAGGCTACTTAACAGGAGACCTAAGCTCATGGAACTCAGCTAAAAGAGCAGAGGAAAGAGATCGGGTAAAACACCATTAATGTTATACGTACTCCAAACCTACCCGGAAACTATAGCCGACGGAGAGGGGATTCGGTTTGCCATCTACTTATCCGGATGTAATCACTACTGCAAAGGATGTCACAATCCGGAAAGTTGGAACCCAACAGCAGGAACACTACTTACGGATGAGATGATGACAGATATTATTCAACAAATAAACCGCAATCCGTTATTGGATGGGGTAACCTTCTCGGGAGGTGACCCTTTTTTCAATCCAACAGATTTTCTATACTTCATCCGTAGAGTGAAAGAAGAAACTCATCAATCCATTTGGTGCTACACCGGATATACTTTAGAGGAGTTAGAAGAGGATTCTATTAGGAGAATAATACTGCCTTACATAGACGTTTTAATTGATGGGAAATACATTGAGGAACAATATTCACCTTTTATCTCTTTCCGAGGAAGTACAAACCAACGAATTTTAAAATTAAAAGAAGGCAAAAAGGTACAAGAACTCAACATATAAAATAAAAAGACAAAGCTCCTTTTAGACAAAAAGCAGTCGTATTAGGTCTAAAATGCCCTAAATTTTATTTTAGGAAGACTTTTTTCAAAGAATAATTTTTTTCTTTTTTCTATTACAAAAGAACATTTCCCGGAAACAAAAAAAACGCAGATAGAAGAGAACCTCTATCTGCGTTTACAATTTAAATACATACAACGCTGAATGCGTTTTTCCTTTTTATTTTCCAAGAGAGCTTAAAGCCTCAACTTCTTCAGGAGTAATCGGAATTTTCTTTCCTAGACGACGAGATCCACCGGAAGTTATCAAATAGTCTTCTTCATTACGTATCCCTCCAAAATCCTTATAAGTTTCTACTTTTTCGTAATTAATAAAATCTTTAAAAAGACCTTGCGCCTTCCATAAATCAATTAATTCCGGAATAAAATAAATACCTGGTTCAATGGTCAAAACAAAACCCTCCTCCAATGAGCGAGCTAAGCGTAAAGACTTACGACCAAATTGCGTACTCTTTGGTTCTCCATCATATCCAACCCAAACTTCACCTAGATTTTCCATATCATGAACATCTAACCCCATCATATGTCCCAATCCGTGAGGATAAAACAAGGCGTGAGCTCCTTCTTTTACTGCAGTTTGAGCATCTCCCTTCATAAGACCTAACTCTTTCAATCCTTCTACCATAACCTCAGCAGACAGATCGTAGACCTCTTCAAAACGAATCCCCGGACGTAGGGCTTCTACCGAAGCAAAATGCATCCGGTTTTGTATCTCATAAACCTCTCGTTGTCTTGATGTAAAAGTACCGGACACAGGTATTGTTGATGACATATCGCCGGCATATCCCATTTCGGTTTCTGCTCCGGCATCTAATAGAAAAAGTTGTCCCTCTTTCACCTTGTTTCCATGGTAGTGATTATGTAATGTCTGTCCATTTATTGTTCCTATTGTAGGAAAAGACAACTCGTAATTAGAGTTCTTGGTTACTTGTTCTAAAGCTGCAACAACTTCATATTCATACATACCCGGAGCTAGAACCTTCATTGCAGTCATATGCATATCTGCAGTTACATTACAAGCTTTCTCTATTTCTAATATTTCCTCTTGTGTTTTATTTTTGCGCTGATTTACAATCGCCTTTATAAAATCCACAGAAGCCTGTTGATGATCAAAAGGTAAATCCAACCAATTCTTCAATTTCAACTGGTGCTCCGAACGATATGAGGGCAAGTAATGGATTTTCTGCCCTTTTACTATTGCTTCATGCAAATACTTACTTAAATCATTCTTAGGCAACGTATTTCTCACTCCCACTAAATCACTCTTTTCTTTTAATGTGGGTTGAATACCCATCCAAACAATATCATCAATGGTCAGTTCATCACCAAAAATAATTTCTTTATCATTATCTATGTCGATTACAGCAGACAATCCGGAAAAAGCAAGTCCAAAATAGTAAAGAAAACTAGAGTCTTGCCTATAACGGAATGCATTATCTTCATAATTCAAACCATAATCGTCATTTCCTAAAAACAATAATAATCCCGAGCCCATTTTTTTCTTTAGCTCTGCCCGGCGTAGCTGATAAGTATCTTTTGAAAACATAATTAAACAGTTTACATTCGCTCAGGAACATCTATACCTAACAGATTCATTCCTTGACGAACAATTTTAGCGACATTAGCTGACAGCAACAAGCGGAAGTTACGTTTAGCCTCATTTTCTTCACGTAGAATACTATATTCATGATAAAACTGATTGTATTCTTTCACCAAATCGTAAATGTAATTGGCTATAAGTGAAGGATTATACTCGTTCGCGGACTGAAGAACAGTATCACCAAAATCAGAGAGTTGCTGAATTAAGCTCATCTCTTTTTCATTTAACTCAACTGAATCTAAATCCTTTTTAGCTTGACTATAATTTACTCCCATCTTAGCAGCATTTCTAAAAACAGAGCAAATTCGGGCGTGCGTGTACTGAATAAAAGGACCTGTATTACCATTAAAGTCAATCGATTCTTTGGGATTAAAAGTCATATTTTTGCGAGCATCCACTTTCAAAATGAAATATTTCAAAGCTCCCAAACCTACTATTTTTGCCACCTCAGTAATCTCTTCTTCAGTATAGCTATCTAAACGTCCCAGTTCTATAGATGATTCTTTAGCCGTTTGGATCATCTCTTCTATTAAATCATCCGCATCAACTACTGTACCTTCACGAGATTTCATCTTTCCTTCCGGAAGCTCCACCATTCCATACGAGAAATGCACCAAACTTTTACCCCATTCAAATCCTAATTTGTCTAACAAGACAGAGAGAACTTGAAAGTGATAATTCTGCTCATTCCCCACTACGTAAATCATTTTATTAATGGGGTAATCTTTAAAACGAAGTTTGGCTGTACCAATATCTTGAGTCATATATACAGAAGTTCCATCAGCACGCAGTAGAATCTTTTGATCCAAGCCCTCTGCACTTAAATCAGCCCATACCGAATGGTCTTCTTTTTGGTAGAAAACACCTTTCGCTAAGCCTTCTTCAACCTCTTCTTTACCAACCAAATAGGTATCCGACTCATAATATATTTTATCAAAGCTTACTCCAAGTCTTTTGTAAGTCTCATCAAAGCCTTCGTAAACCCATCCATTCATCATATTCCAAAGTTCACGAACAGCAGGGTCACCTTGCTCCCATTGTATTAGCATTTGTCGTGCTTCCTTCATCAATGTGGATTGTTCTTCTGCCTCAGCTTGCGAAAGTCCTTTGCCTTTCAACTCTTCAATTTCTTTTTTATAATGTTGATCAAAAGAGACATAATAGTCACCCACTAAATGATCTCCTTTTTTACCTGATGATTCAGGTGTTTCACCATGACCATATTTCTGCCATGCCAACATCGACTTACAGATGTGAATACCCCGATCGTTTACAATATTGGTTTTCACTACTCGATTACCCACAGCTTCGTTAATATTTGCAAGTGCGTACCCCAACAGGTTATTCCGGACGTGCCCTAGATGCAGAGGTTTGTTTGTATTAGGCGAAGAGTATTCAATCATTACTAAAGGAGAACTATCTGTAACCTCCTTAAAACCATACTTCTCACAGGCATCGATTGAGTTTAATAGTTGTAGCCATACCTTTGAAGCAATTGTTAAATTCAAAAAACCTTTAATGACATTGAACGACACTACCATGTCGTTATTCTCTTTCAAATAAGCCCCAATTTCCTGTGCTGTATCCTCGGGTTTCTTCCTCGAAAGTTTAAGTAAAGGAAACACAACTAGCGTGATGTGCCCTTCAAACTCTTTTTTAGTTTTCTGAAATTGTACTTGGTCTAATTTAGGCTCTTGACCATAAAGTTCCTCTACCCCTTGGCAAATTGAACGTGTTAATAGGCCTTCTATATTCATATATATCTTCTTTTTTTCTTGAGACAAAGGTATAAAAAAAAGGGACGTTTAGTGCCCCCTCTTTTAGAATATATTTATATCTGCTCTAAGCAGTTTATTCTACTGCATTCGCCAATTCAGAACCTGGTTTAAATCTAGCTACTTTTTTGGCAGGTATTACAATTGGTTTTTTCGTTGCAGGGTTAATACCTCTACGTTCATTCCGTTGCGCCACTGAAAAAGAACCAAAACCAACTAAAGAAACTTTGTCTCCTTTTTCTAGAGCTTTGGTTACTGCTTGAATAAATGCATCCAGTGCTCTCTTGGAATCAGCCTTAGTTAGACCAGACTCTTCTGCCATTGCATTGATAAGTTCTGCTTTGTTCATAGTAAATAAAAATTAAAATGTTTTTATAAAATGATATTAAAATAAAGTCATTTACAAATATAAAGTAACAATCCAAAAAAGCAAACATTTGAACGTAAAATTACACTAAAAGCCCTAAAAGAAAACAATTTAGCTATTCATTTACCTTTTTGCCCATTTTTTATTCTTATTTTTGCTCTTGCATATTTTTGAGAGAAAAGAACAAAGTCATATTCAAAATAAAAATAGGTAATGCCTAAAATAACAAAGAACCTTTTAATTATTAACCTGCTTTTTTTCTTTGGTACCGTAGTTGCCAAAAACTATAATATAGATTTAATAAAACTCTTAGGCCTTCATTTTTTCATGGCCGACGACTTCAACCCCTTACAGCTAATTAGTTACATGTTTCTACATGCAAACTTCGGACATATTTTTTTCAATATGTTTGCGGTATGGATGTTTGGTCGGATTTTGGAAGAGGTTTGGGGTGCTAAACGCTTTCTCATATACTATCTAGTGTGTGGCATTGGTGCCGGAGTCATCCAAGAGATAGTACAGCTAGTACATTACGAAATGGTTTTATCCAGTTACGAAAATGTAAACATCGGAACAGCCATCATACCTATGTCAGAATACCTCAACTTAATGACTACTGTTGGGGCATCAGGAGCTGTTTACGGTATTTTGTTAGCATTTGGTATGTTATTCCCTAATCAACCTTTATTTATCTTTCCTTTACCCATGCCTATTAAAGCCAAGTATTTCGTCATTGGTTACGCTGTGATTGAACTTTATTTAGGTTTAGCCAACAACCAAGGAGACAATGTGGCGCACTTTGCCCACTTAGGAGGTATGATTTTTGGATTTATTCTGATAAAGTATTGGAGAAAAAAAGGGTATTACATGTAATATATTCGAAGTTAAATGGAACAACTGATAGAAAACATTAAAAACAAATTCAAAGAAGCAAATACTGTATTGAGATTCATTTATGTTAATGCAGGTATCTTCTTTTTATTCGCATTAATAGGCATCATTTTACAGCTTTTCAACAGAGAGTTTGGGGTTTTCTATAATTATTTAGCATTACCCGCTTCATTCACCCAATTTATCCTTCAACCCTGGTCTATTCTTTCTTACATGTTTATGCATGCCGGAATTCTACACCTGCTGTTTAACATGCTATGGCTTTACTGGTTTGGACAGATTTTCCTTCAATTCTTTTCAGCCATTCATCTGCGTGGACTTTACTTTTTAGGAGGTATATGTGGTGGGATTTTGTATATGATTTCATATAATGTATTCCCCTATTTCGCCCCTATGATAGAGATTTCTACAATGGTTGGGGCATCTGCTTCAGTCTTAGCCATTGTAGTAGCTACGGCATATAGAGAACCTAATTACCCTATCCGATTATTCCTTTTCGGCACTTTACGACTTAAATACTTAGCTGCTTTTGTGGTTGTTTCCGACCTCTTTTTTATTACATCATCTAATGCAGGTGGACACATCGCACATTTAGGAGGAGCTTTAGCCGGTCTTTGGTTTGCAGCTAGCTTAGCTAAAGGAAAAGATGTTACTCGTTGGATAAATAATATATTAGACTTCTTCGTTCGTATTTTTACAACTCCCTTCAAAAAGGAGCCTCGTAAACCCAAAATGAAAGTGTATAAAAACAAAAGAGAAGATGACTATAATTACAATGCACAAAAAAAACAAGCATCGGAAGAGGTAGACAGAATATTAGATAAATTAAAGAAATCGGGGTATGCTAGTTTAACAGAAAAAGAGAAAAAAACACTCTTTGATGCAAGTAAAAAATAATCTGGGATGAAAAATATTGCTCGTTTTATACAAAAACTCATTTTATTAGTCAACTTATTATTCGTTGTACTCTTTATATTTACAGCATACAGTCCCATGCTGAATCCCACCACTTATCCTATTCTTTCTTGTGCAGGATTGGCCTTCCCCATTTTCTTATTAATCAACTTATCGTTCTTTCTCTTTTGGTTATTCATCAAAGTAAAGTTTACATTACTTCCCTTATTGGGTTTTCTCATTTGTCTAGCTCCCATTAAAAACTACCTTCCCATTCATTTTAAGACAAAATCCCCTCCGGAGCAACACCTCAAAATACTTTCATATAACGTAATGGGATTCGATAGACTAATTAAGGAAAACGGAGAAAATCCCATACTCAACTATTTAAAAGAGAGCAAGGCCGATATCATTTGTGTCCAGGAATACCAAGTATCTACAAACAAAAAATACCTCACACAAGAAGACATTAACGAGGCACTAAAAGACTACCCTTTTCACAAAATAAATAAGGTGGGAGCTACTAATAGTGGAAATCAGGTGGCGTGTTTTTCCAAGTACCCCATCATCTCCGAGAAAACCATTAATAACCAAACTGATTACAACGGCTCCATTAAATATGAACTAGCCATTGGAGAAGATACCCTTACGGTAATTAATAATCACTTGGAATCGAATAAACTAACAAAAGCAGATAAAGAGGTTTATGAAGGAATGATTAGAGAACCTGAAGCTAAGCGAGTAAAACAAGGACTATCGCATTTGGTAAGAAAGCTTGCCGAAGCCTCTACTATTCGCTCACAACAGGTAGACACTCTGGCAAAAGAGATTGAAAACGTAAAACACTATCCTCTGATTTTCTGTGGAGACTTTAACGACTCACCCATTTCATACACTCTTTACTCCTTTAGGAAGTTATTAACGGACACCTTTGTGCAATCAGGACATGGATTAGGTATTTCTTATAATCAAAATAAATTCTTCTTCAGAATTGATCATATTTTAGTGAGTAAAGAGTTAAAAGCATACCAATGTACAGTGGATCAAACCATTGAAAACTCTGACCACTATCCTATTTGGTGCTATATAGCAAAGAAAAACTAACAACTTAATGGAATATAGAATGAGAAAAAGTGTATTTATTTTATTATGTAGCGTAATGATTTTTTCATGTACAACAAAAAACTCTGTCAATCCTTTCTTCGAGGAGTTTCAGACAGATTATGGTGTTCCTCCTTTTGATAAAATTGAGATGGAGCATTACGAACCAGCCTTTACTAAAGGTATGGAAGAGGAGTATGACAACATTAAAGCAATTGTAAAAAATCCGGAGGCTCCAACATTCGACAATGTAATTGGAGCAATGGACAACAGTTCTCCCATCTTGGATAGAGTAAGTGGCGTATTCTTTAATATGACTAGTGCTGAAAACACTCCAGAACTTAACGAATTATATATTAAACTCTCCCCTAAGCTATCTGAGCATGGAGATAATATCTACTTAAATGCCGATTTATTTCAAAAAATAAAAACAGTATATGAGCA
>CAZGUI010000055.1:0-16400 GCA_964528875.1 uncultured Bacteroides sp.
TTAAAAGATTTTGAAGAGCAAATAGATGAAGTTATTTTAGATAGAGGACTTGAGTATCTCGAACTTGGGTGTGTTAAAGAAGTTACACCACTCAATGCGTATGACTATGAAGCTATTGTTGAAGGCTCTGAAGACTACTACGTTGATTTGACTATAAAAAATGGAGTTGTAAAACAGTACTTCTGTGATTGCCCATACGATTATGGTCCTGTATGTAAACACGTAGCGGCTGTTCTTTATTATATGCAGAAGAATCTCTTTACTATTGATATCACAGATGGAGGTATTGATGAGGAAAACATAGAAACCAAGCAAAAAATGCCAATGGAGCAGGTTGATGAGGCTCTTGAAGCATTATCAGTAAGTGAATTAAATGAGTTTATTCGTATTCATTGTGAAAAAGATAGAGGGTTTAGAACTCGTTTCTTGATGCAATTTGCAAAAGATCATACTGCTAACACTGAAACTAATTGTGCTATAGATGTGGAAAATGTGTTCGATACCTATATCAATGAATATGGAGGGATTGACTATTATGAAATAAGAGATTTTAATCGAGAGATATCAGATAAACTAGAAGATGCTGAACATGCAATAGAGACAGGTTATGTGAGGGATGCCTTTTTGATTGTTTCTACTATAATGAAGCGGCTTCCTTCAGTTTTTAATTATACGGATGATAGTAGTGGATATCTGGGATATTGTTTGAGTTATTCATTTTCCCTATTGAGTAAAATTGTTGTTGTTCCTTCATTAGATGAGTCTCTTCGATTGGAAATTTTTGATCATTTAATACTCTTCTATGAGAATAAAGAACTTGATGAATGGGGATGGGGAGAACCTCTTCTTTCTGCTGCTATACAGTTAATTCATACAACAGAGGAGAAAAATAGAATGCTCAAGATTCTTAATGAGATTAAACCTACCGAAGAATATTGGGATTGGAATTATAGGATGGCACAAAAACTGATGTTGCAATTAATTACAGTTACTGAAGATTCTACTGCTGTTTATAACTATTTGATAAACAATATTACAAATCCTGATTTCAGGGAACAACTGATTACGCAAGCAATAAAGTCCAAGGAATATACGAAGGCATTAACTTGGGCGAACGAAGGGATGGTTGAAAGCGACAAAGAAGGGGAGAATAAAAGGTGGGAGCGATTGCAATTAAATATTTACGAGCAGTTAAAGGATAAGAAGAACATCATTCGTTTAACTAGCTCTTTTATTATTGACTCATTTGAGTTGCCTAGAAAAGAGGATTATAATCTATTAAAGAAAAATATACCTGCAGAATCTTGGAATAAACACCTTGAACAAATGCTTGCTGAAATCATCAAGAAAAAAGATGGGTATAGTTATGAAAAAATAGAGTCTCTTTATATTTGGGAGAAGTCTTGGGCAAAATATCTCGTATTACTACAAAATAATGCAAACTTACAAAGGGTAGAACAGGCTGAAGAATACCTTTCGAAACTTTATCCCGACCAATTAGTCTTACTTTATAGGGATTCCATTTTCTCTTTTTTAGAACAAAATGTGGGACGATCTTTTTATCAGCAAGCTTGTGAGTATATAAGAAGAATGAGGAAGCTAGGAGGAGATGAAGTTGTTGAACTCTTGATTGAGCAACTTAAAAAAACGTATAAAAATAGAAAAGCCTTACTGGATGAATTAGGGTATCTATGATTATCTTTTTTCTAGGTTTGAAGTATTAAATTGAATCAATTATGTGAGTGATGTCCTTTAGTATAGATAAAGTTCTTTCAACTTTTGGGTATCAACATGAAGTGTCTTCTCTATGAATTGGCTTATTGAACCGTAATTTTCTTTTATTGCATCAAATGCTGCCTCTAGAAAATCCGGCGTTACTGTGAATAAGGAAGTCAAATTAGGGTACTCTTTGCTATAATGAGCATATTTATCCTCTAGAAAAACGTTGGATTGCATGTAATCTTGAAAAATAATATCTTCACTTACCCCAAGAGAGTATAAAATGAGAGCTGTAGCCATCCCTGTTCTGTCTTTTCCTGCAGAACAATGGTATACTAAAGGAGTATTAAATGGTTCTTGTAATAAATGAAATAGGTTTCTATAGCGAGAAAGGCTTTCCTCTTCTGTCACAAGTGATTGGTAAAGACTTGTCATAAAAGTTTTTAGTTCATCATTTTGTTTGTGTAGTAGATCTTTGAGAGAGGAAACTCCTAGATTCCCGGGAGTAATAGGGAGTCGAACGCTTTTTAAAAAATGTAAATTGACGTTCGGTGCTGCAGTAACCTCTTCATCCGTTCTGAAATCTACAAGTGTTTGAATGCCTAAATGCTTTAGATAATTAACATCCCACTCCGTGAGAGTAGATAAATCTCCGGCTCGGTAAAGATGTCCCCATTTAATAAATCTATTGTCTTCTGTTTTAAGACCTCCTAAGTCTCTGAAATTATAAGCCCCCTCTAAAGGCAATGACTTCTCCGCGAGTATATTCGACCCTTTCTCTGTTACGCATAGATAATAGAGTCTGATATCATATTCAACGTTTAGGGGAAAGGTTCCTATAGTGTTACCCTCTAATATGGCTTTTTCTCTGTTTATAGTTTCCGGAGAAGTTCCTGCATATAATACCCACTTATCATCAATACTAACATCTAAATAGGTTTTTTTCTTCTTTTTATTTTTCAATATGGTTATCTGCTCTGAAATATCTTCTTCAGAAAAGGCGATTTGATGTAGCGAAGGGTTTATAGGCATAATGTAAGAATAAAGAGGTTGAATAAGATTTTGCTGTTAAAGATAGTACATCAAATTATTTAAATCAATTATGCCGGAGTTTTATTAATACTATGAACCTCTCTGTAATAAAAACAAAAAAGACTCACAATTTCTTGTAAGTCTTTCGTTTTCCGGGTGGGCGTTGACGGATTCGAACCGCCGACCCTCTGCTTGTAAGGCAGATGCTCTGAACCAGCTGAGCTAAACGCCCTTTGATTTTTTATTTCTGATGCAAATATAGAGTGTTTTTTCACAACATCAAATTATTATTCTATTTATTTACTCTATTCTTTAAATCTTACTTGTCTTCTTTTACTCCAAGTTTTTCAAATATCTTTTTTTGCTTTGCGAACTGTTATTGTATATTACAAAAAAAGCTACTAGATGAAGTTCTAGTAGCTTTTTAATAGTCTTATTGTAACTGTATGTTAACAGTAGATCTTTTGTTATTTGTTCTCTTCTCTTGGTGGACGAGGTAGTAAAACTTTTCTTGAAAGTTTGAATTTACCTGTTCTTGAATCGATATCCATGAGTTTTACTTCAATCTTATCTCCTTCGTGGATTCCTGCATCCTCAACTTTTTCAAGACGCTTCCAATCTATCTCTGAGATGTGAAGTAAACCATCTTTATTTGGTAGGAACTCAATGAAAGCACCATAAGGCATAATAGAGCGCACAGTACCTTCGTAAACTTCACCCACTTCAGGAACAGCAACGATTCCACGAATCATCTTCATTGCTTCTTCAATGCTAGCTTTGTTAGTAGCACTAACCTCAACATGTCCATGATCGTTAACCTCTTCAATAGTTACTGTAGCTCCGGTAACCTCTTGGATATTTTGGATAATTTTACCTCCTGGGCCAATGATAGCACCAATGAACTCTTTAGGAATATCTAAAGCTTCAATGCGAGGAGCATTATCTTTCATATCAGGACGAGGTTCAGCTATTGTTTCTTTGATCTTGCCTAGAATATGCAGACGACCTTCTTTCGCTTGGTTGAGTGCTTTTTCTAATATATCGAAAGATAAACCATCTACTTTAATGTCCATTTGTGTAGCCGTAATGCCGTCAGCAGTACCTGTTACTTTAAAGTCCATATCGCCTAAGTGATCTTCATCTCCTAAAATATCTGAAAGAATGGCATATTTGTCTTCTCCCGGATTTTTAATCAAACCCATAGCAATACCTGAAACAGGTTTCTTGATCTGAACACCGGCATCCATTAATGCTAAAGTTCCGGCACAAACGGTAGCCATTGAAGAAGATCCGTTTGATTCAAGAATATCTGACACTACACGTAAAACGTATGGGAAGTTATCAGGAATCATACCTTTCAATGCACGGAAAGCCAAGTTTCCATGACCAACCTCACGGCGGCTAACACCTCTCTGTGGACGGGCTTCTCCTGTAGAGAAGGGAGGGAAGTTATAGTGTAATAAAAAACGACTCTTACTTTGGTCTAACACTTCGTCTACAATCTTTTCATCTAGTTTAGTACCTAGAGTAACTGTAGTTAAAGATTGTGTTTCTCCACGAGTAAAGACTGCTGATCCGTGAGCTCCGGGAAGGTAATCAATTTCACTCCATATGGGGCGGATTTCTGTTGTCTTTCTACCATCTAAACGTTTTCCCTCATCTAAGATGGAGCGACGCATGGCTTCTTTTTCGACATCGTGATAGTAACGATTGATAAGTGCTCCTTTTTCCTCCAATTCTTCTTCTGAGAATTGTTCTTTGAAGCTATCAACAATCGCATTGAAATTGTCTAGGCGCTCATGTTTGTTTGCATTTCCTGAACTTGCAATTTCGTATGCTTTTTCATAACAAGCATCGTGAACAGCTTTTTTAAGTGCTTCATCGTTCTCTTCGTGGCAATATTCTCTTTTTACAGTTGAACCCACTTCTTCAGCAAATTCCATTTGAGCTTTACAGTGAACTTTAATTGCTTCGTGGGCAACTTTCATCGCTTCTAATAATTCAGCTTCAGAAACTTCTTCCATTTCACCCTCAACCATCATGATGTTCTCATAAGTAGCCGCAACCATGATATCCATATCTGCAGTCTCTAGTTGAGTAAAAGTTGGGTTTATGATGAATTGATTGTCAACACGTGCTACTCTCACTTCAGAGATAGGACCGTTAAAAGGGATATCTGATACAGCTAATGCTGCAGAAGCTGCTAAACCAGCTAAAGAATCAGGCATTACTTCTCCATCAGCAGAATATAAAGTGATAGAAACAAAAACATCTGCATGATAGTTATCTGGAAATAAGGGGCGTAAAGCACGGTCAACTAAACGAGAGATTAAAATCTCATAGTCAGAAGCCCTACCTTCTCTTTTATTAAATCCACCGGGAAAACGCCCATTTGCTGAAAATTTCTCTTTATACTCTACCTGTAAAGGCATAAAATCAGTTCCAGGAGTAGCCTCTTTTGCACCACATACAGTAGCAAGAAGCATGGTATTACCCATACGAAGCATTACTGCTCCATCAGCTTGTTTAGCCAATTTTCCTGTTTCGAGTGTAATGGTTCTTCCATCGCCTAACTCGATAGTTTTAGTAATTGGTTTAATCATAAATTTATTATTATTCGTATTTATTTTTTAGCCGTAAAGATAAGTATAAAAATATCTAAAGAGGTGTAAATGAGTCGAAAACTCTCTTATATGCCTTATTGATTTGATGAAAAAATAGTCGTTAGTATAGCCTACTGATTTTTTCATTGAATTACATCACTATCTTTTAATAGGCTAGAAATTGATTGATTATATTAATTTCTAACGTTTAATATACAAAGGTATAAACAAAAAGTGGGTTACATAAGTTATTTCCCCCTTTTTATTCTTGGTAATATGTTTTTGGCTATTAAAAGTAAAAAACCTCCCAAAAGAAGAGTTAGTGCAATATAGGCAATTAGCTCAGTTTGCTTAATACTTTGAGGATCGAAGCTCATCTCAAGAATATGTTCTCCTTCAGGAATAGTTATGGCTCGTAATACATAGTTTGCCCGTCCTATTTCTATGGGTTTGTCATCAAGAGTGGCACTCCATTGGGGATAGTAAATTTCAGAGAATAAAGCTAGATTTTCTTTCGTTGTAGACACCTTATACTTTAGATAGTTTGGCTCATACTCCAAAAGTTCAATGTGAGCTAAAGAGTCTTTTGTAAGTTGATTAATGTTCTTGAGCTTACTCTTGAATTCTTCGTTTACAATGGCTGTCTCTTTAGGGTTAACCTGTTGTAACTGTTCAATCTCTTCATTGGCTGTTTTTACATAGGTTATATGGTTTGCAAACCAAGCATTACCATAGGTGTGTGGGTTTTCTAAAGGATAAGTTTTACCTCCCTCAACCGGAAGAATAATGTATTTGGTGTTTAGCATATTTAAAACAGAAATACCTTGTTCATCTATTTGATAAATGTCTTGATCGTTCTTGGAGAAATCTTGATAGAAGTGTTGAATTTCAGGAACAATATGATATTCAATTAACTCTTGATACCTACGCAATTTGGCCGCATGATATCCTCCAATACTTTTGTGCCAATACGATGTGTTGTTTTCATTGAAGGTGTTGCTTGCTAAGTTAAGTACTCTGTAGTTAATGTCCGGGTCTTGTAAAATTAGTTGGTCAGTTTCTGTTTTTTTGAAAGTCATCGTCTGTGCTGACTGATCTACAAACTGGCTGTCATTTAAATATCTTTTATTGATACTCCATAAATCAACTAAACAAAGTATAGTGATACCTATAATCACAGCTTTTTTATTCATCTTATTTTTGTAAAATAAGAATAGGAATAAAGCTCCGATTAAAATAATACCTAAGCTTCTCCAGGCATCACTGGTTAATAGGTAGATGCGCATATCTTTCAAGCTATCTAAAAGAGGAGTTAAATGCTCTTTGGGAATCTGTTTTAAGGCGTTAAGCTCTTCGGGAGAACTAAACTGGGAGAAGAATATAGTAGGAGCAATGGCTAATAAAAAAGCAAGACCTGCCGTCAACCCTAAACTGATGTAAAACTCCTTTCTATATTGTCCTAAAATCTGTCGGTCTTTTAATAAATGGTATAAAGCCAAGATAGCCAGTAGTGGAATGGTGAATTCCGCAATTACTAAAATGGAAGATACCGCTCTAAATTTATTGTATAAAGGAATATAATCAATGAAGAAGTCGGTTAAGGGCATGAAGTTTTTCCCCCAAGAGAGCAGTATGGATAAAAAAGTAGCTGAGAGTAAAGCCCATTTGATTGGCCCTTTGACTATAAAACAACCCATGATAAAGAGAAAAAGCACAAAAGCTCCTACATATACAGGACCTGCGGTCATAGGTTGTGTCCCAAAATATTGTGATAACTGTTGGTATAGGTTGGCATACATAGGATTGCCTTTTTCCATTGCTTTTTCGCTTTGTGCTAAAGGAACTGATGCCCCACCTTTTATGTTAGGAACCAATAATGTTAAGGTTTCGCCTATACCATAACTCCATTGAGTGATATAACTTTTCTCTAAACCATTGCTCGTCTGTTTATCATTGGTCTCTACTAACTCACTTTTACCACGCATCGTTTCTTTGCTGTATTGATATGTATGGTACAAGTTGGATAAGTTGGTTAATACGCCAATACTTCCGGCAAGAATAAGCAGCGCACTTGCTTTAAAGAAGTGAGGTAATTCTTTCTTTTTCCATGATTCCACAAAGTAGGCAATCACCAAACATAAGATAACAAAGAAAAAATAATAACTCATTTGGATGTGATTCGATTTGATTTGTAGTGCCACAAATAAGGCTGTAAGAATCGCACCTAATAAATATTTTTTACGATAGGCAAGAGCTATACCCGCTAGTGTAGGAGGGATGTATGCCAAAGTAATGAATTTCCATAGATGTCCTGCAGAAATAAGTATGAAAAAGTAAGAAGAAAAGGCCCAAATGATACCTCCTAATCCGGATAACCAAGGAGATATACCAATGGACCGGAGTAAAATGTAAAATCCCAACATCATAATAAAAGTAAGCCACACATATTGAGGAAGAGAAAGACTGTATATCTTTTCAACCACCTTTAATGCTTCTGTGGAGTTATAGGATGGGGAAATTTGATAGGTAGGCATTCCACCAAAAAGTGCGTTTGTCCAACGTGTTGTTTTGTTTGTTTTCTCTTTATATTGAATGGCTTCTTGTCCCGCACCTATACCCGCTGATGTGTCGTGTTGAAAAAGAATTCTGCCTTCTATAACAGAAGGAAAGAAGTAGAAGAAAGATAGAGCTATAAAAATGAGAATCACGATACAATCGGGGAGAATCTTTTGAATGATGTTGCGGGTAGATTGGCTGGTCATATATATGGCTTTTTATTGTTAACGTAAATAGATAAAATGTACCAATGAATTTATTCTATAAACGATACAAAGATAAAATATTCTTATAGGGAGGCAAAGACAAGTCGTTTTTTAGTGTTTATTTAGTTCTTATTTACTTTTTCTTGAAATTTAAGATAAAATGTTTAGATTTTGCTCTAAATAAAATGAAATCAGCTTCTTTTTTCTACATTTGTTACTGATGGCTTAAAAATGAAATTATGAAAGTTGTTGTTGATGATAAAATACCTTATATACAAGCACCTTTAAAAGAGTTGGTTGATGAGGTTATTGCTCTTCCCGGAAAGAAGATTTCTGCTACTGATGTAAAAGATGCTGACGCACTAATTGTAAGAACGCGAACTCGCTGTAATGAAGATTTATTAAAAGGAAGTCGAGTGCGTTTTATTGCAACAGCAACAATAGGGTATGATCATATTGATGAGGTTTATTGCAAGGATCATCAGATTGTCTGGGCAAATGCTCCCGGCTCAAATTCGTCATCAGTTGAACAATATGTGGAGTCGGTCTTTATTCTGTTAGAAAAAAAAGGAATATTGTTACACGGCAAAACAATCGGTATTGTGGGTGGAGGAAATGTAGGGAAGAAAATTATCTCTTTAGCTGATAAGTATGGCTTACGGGTGCTACTGAATGATTTACCTAGAGAGGAGGTTGAGGATGGTCGTTTTTACTCTTTGAATGAATTAGCTGAAACTTCAGATATTATTACGTTTCATGTACCTTTATATCGGGAGGGACGATTTAAGACTTTTCATCTGGGTAATCACACTTTCTTTAATCGTCTGAAAAGAAAGCCTATCCTTATAAATACATCCAGAGGAGAAGTTCTAGAAACCGAGGCTTTACTTAATGCCATTAGTGCAGGAAGTGTGAGTGAGATCATTCTTGATGTGTGGGAAAATGAACCTAATATTAATTTGGAATTATTACACAAGACCTATATTGGAACTCCTCACATTGCAGGATATTCAGCCGATGGAAAAGCAAATGCCTCTCAAATGGCTTTAGATGCCTTTTGTGAATTCTTCCATTTACCTTCAGCCTATACTATTTTACCTCCTTCGCCAACAAACGTTTATATACAAGGAGATACTGAAGCCGATTGTTTGCTGGATATTTATAATCCTATGCAAGACAACGATAAATTAAAAGAAAATCCTTCTCAGTTTGAGTTTCTTAGAGGGAATTATCCTCTAAGACGGGAGAAAAAAGCTTATACTATTGAGCTCTTATAACTTGTTCTATAATTTCAGGAAAGTGCTTGTGCTCTAATATATGAATTTTTTCAGCTAAGCTATCGGGGGTATCTGTAGGAAGTATCTGGCATTTGGCTTGAAATATGGTTGTGCCCTCATCGTAGTTCTCATTGATATAATGAATGGTAATTCCACTTTCTTTTTCTTTGGCCTCAATAACCGCTTTATGTACATTATCACCATACATTCCTTTGCCACCATATTTAGGCAGAAGTGCAGGGTGTATATTTAGAATTCTATTGGGGTATAAATTGATTAATGATTGTGGAATTTTTAAAAGAAATCCGGCTAAAATTATGTAATCCACATTGAATTCCTTCAGTTTTTGTATGATGAGCTCCGGGTTTTTCCATTCCGAAAAAGGGAAAAAGAAGCCTGGTATCTCGTATTTCTTTGCTCTCTCTAGAACATAAGCCTCTTTTTTATTCGTGAAGAGGCATACCACTTGTATGTCATTTTGTGAAGTAAAGTGCTGGATAATTTTTTCAGCATTGCTACCCGATCCTGATGCGAAAATGGCTATATTCTTATTCATAAGTGTTAAATTTATGCACAAAAGAGTGATAAGTGTGCAATAAAATGCTTTTTGTTATGCAAATACTTGTTTTCAATAATAATAATTTCTTCCTTTGTTGCGCAAATTTATAAAAATATAAACAATTTATTAACTAAAAAATTAAAGTTATGTCAGAAATTGCATCAAGAGTAAAGGCGATAATCGTCGATAAATTAGGAGTTGAAGATTCTGAAGTTACAACAGAAGCGAGTTTCACCAATGATCTTGGAGCAGACTCTCTTGATACAGTAGAACTAATCATGGAGTTTGAAAAAGAATTTGGTATCTCTATTCCTGACGATCAAGCTGAAAAGATTGCTACAGTAGGGGATGCTGTTTCTTATATCGAAGAACACGCAAAATAATTAGAATTTCATACGAATGGAATTAAAAAGAGTCGTAGTAACGGGTCTTGGGGCAATTACTCCAATAGGTAATACTGTTCCGGAATTCTGGAAAAACCTAAAAGCCGGAGTAAGTGGCGCGGGACCCATTACTTACTTTGACGCATCTCAATTTAAAACCCAATTTGCATGTGAAGTTAAAGGTTTTGATGCTACCGAGTTTATTCCTCGTAAAGAGGCTCGTAGAATGGATCTTTATACACAATATGCAATAGCCGTTGCTAAAGAAGCAGTTGAGGATTCAGGGCTTGACCTTGAGAAAGAAGACTTAAATCGTATCGGTGTTATCTTTGGTTCTGGTATTGGCGGAATTCGCACTTTTGAAGAAGAAGTGGGATATTATGCACAGAACAAAGATAAAGGCCCACGTTTTAATCCTTTCTTCATTCCTAAAATGATTGCTGATATTGCTGCGGGTCATATTTCTATTCAATACGGATTTAGAGGACCAAACTACTCGGTTTGTTCTGCTTGTGCAACATCAACAAATGCCATTGCAGATGCCTTTAATCTTATCCGTTTAGGTAAAGCAAATGCAATAGTTTCAGGAGGATCAGAAGCAGCAGTAGCTTCAGCAGGTATTGGAGGTTTCAATGCCATGAATGCTCTTTCTACTCGTAATGATGATCCGACTACTGCTTCTCGTCCTTTCAGTGCGAGCCGTGATGGGTTTGTACTAGGTGAAGGTGGAGGTTGCTTAATCTTAGAAGAACTAGAACACGCAAAAGCTAGAGGAGCTAAAATATATGCTGAGCTTTGCGGAGTGGGAATGTCGGCTGATGCATATCATATCACTGCATCTCATCCGGAAGGATTAGGTGCTCGTTTGGTGATGGAGAATGCATTGGAGGATGCGAACATTAAACCTGAGCAAATTGATTATATTAATGTTCATGGTACATCTACACCTGTTGGCGATGTGTCTGAAGTTAAAGCAATTCAGGAAGTGTTTGGTGATCACGCATACAACTTAAACATTAGTTCAAGTAAATCAATGACGGGTCACTTACTTGGTGCTGCAGGAGCAGTAGAGGCTATTGCCTGTATACTATCCTTGCGAGAAGGAATAATAACACCTACCATTAATCATCAGGAAGGTGATGATGACGAGAATATTGATTACAACCTAAACTTTACTTTTGGTAAAGCTCAAGAGAAAGAGATAACATATGCCCTTTCTAATACATTTGGGTTTGGTGGTCATAATGCTTGTGTCATATTAAAAAAGTATAATGATTAACGTCAAGAGGCGAAATCAAATAGATAAAATACGACTCCTTTTTCATTCAGAAAGGGAGTCGTATTTTTTGTTTTATAATATCTTGGGCTTCTTCCCTCATCACGTTGAATATTATCAGAAAGCTTTATTGCACAAATCACTCGTTGCACGATCTAAAAAAACAGGCCGTTTAATCAATAATGAACGATTAGAGTTTTTAGGCGACGCCATTTTAGATGCTGTAGTTGGTGATATCGTGTATCATCACTTTAGTGAAAGGAGTGAGGGGTTTTTAACCAATATTCGCTCCAAAATAGTGCAACGTGACTCTTTGAATCGGTTAGCTGTATGTATAGGGTTGGATAAATTAATTAAAAGTGCACCACTTTCTCCAACACACAATCAATCACTTTGTGGAAATGCATTTGAAGCATTAATAGGTGCAATATATCTAGATCGAGGATATTATTACTGTAAGTGGTTCTTAGAAAATAAGATTATAGATACCTATCTGGAATTAGATAGGTTGGCTCAAAAAGAGGTAAACTTCAAATCTAAACTTGTTGAGTGGAGTCAGAAAAATAAAGTGGAAGTCTCTTTTGAGTTGATTGAACAATTCTTTGATGAACACAATAATCCTATGTTCCAAACTGAAGTTTTAATTGCTAATATTTCCAGTGGTCAGGGAGTAGGATATTCCAAAAAAGAATCTCAACAAAAGGCTTCACAAATGGCTCTTGAGAAAATAAAAAAGAACAAAGACCTTTCTACTCTTCTAATTAAAAACGATTAATACCTTCTTTTCTCATAACTAAGACTCGTTAGTTTCTGTTTCTTCCTGAAAACGCACCTTTTCCATTTTTTATGCTCTCTTTTTTCACTGATATACAGGTTTTAATGAATAATATTCATTTGAATCATATAAAAGATTAATTTTGTATTTGCAAAAGAGAAAAAGCATTTTTCTCTCTTTTGTTTTATTATTAGATATGAAATAGAGGTAATGAGTATAACAAAAATAGCAAAAGCAATTTTTAACCCCCGATTAAAAGAAATCGATCTGTATGTAAATTATGCAGGAGATATTCAGCAAGATGTTTTAACTAAGCTGTTGACTGCTGCAAAAGATACAGATTGGGGAAGAAAATATGATTTCCGTTCTATTCAAAGTTATGAGGACTTTCAGCGTCGAGTACCTATTCAAACGTACGATGATGTGAAACTTTATGTGCAGGAAATGATTGATGGAGAGCAAAATATTCTTTGGCCTTCAGATATTCATTATTTTGCCAAATCATCGGGTACAACAAGCGATAAAAGCAAGTTTCTACCTTTGAGTAAGGAATCTTTAAAGAACATCCACTATAGAGGGGCACAAGATGTAGTTACGCTGTATCTGCAAATGAACCCTCAAAGTAAACTTTTTTCCGGAAAAGCACTCATATTAGGTGGTAGCCATGCACCTAGTCAGCCTTCGGCTAATAATCTCATTGGAGACCTATCGGCTATATTGATAGAGAACATAAACTTTTTAGCTAATTTAGTGAGGGTTCCGAGTAAGAAAATAGCTTTGATGGATGAGTGGGAATCTAAAATTGAGGCCATTGTGAATTCCACGATGAATAAAAATGTAACCAATCTTTCTGGTGTGCCTTCCTGGATGTTGGTGGTCCTTAAGAAAATACTGGAAAAGAAAGGAAAAACCACGATAGAAGAGGTTTGGCCAAACTTAGAGGTGTTTTTTCACGGTGGGGTGGCTTTTACACCATATAGAGAACAATATGCGCAGATCATAAAGTCTCCTAAGATGCATTATGTGGAGACCTATAATGCCTCGGAAGGTTTTTTTGGAATTCAGAACGATTTGCTTGATCCTTCCATGTTGTTGATGATAGATTATGATATCTTTTATGAATTTATTCCTTTGGAGGAGCTAGATAATGAAAGTCCTAAAATAGTACCTCTGGAAGAAGTGGAGCTTAATAAAAATTATGCATTAGTGATCTCAACATCAAGTGGATTGTGGCGTTATATGATTGGTGATACGGTGAAGTTTACAAATAGCAGACCTTATAAGTTTATCATATCGGGTAGAACTAAGCATTTTATTAATGCCTTTGGTGAGGAATTAATCATTGATAATGCAGAAAAAGGATTAGCTAACGCTTGCAAAGAGACAGGTGCACAGGTATTGGAATATTCTGCAGCACCGGTTTATATGGATGAAAATGCCAAGTGCCGTCATCAGTGGTTGATTGAGTTTGAGAAAATGCCCGATTCGCTAGATCGATTTGCGGAAATTTTAGATCAGAGTCTAAAAGAACTCAACTCCGACTATGAAGCTAAACGATCTAAGGATATTGCTCTTCAACCTTTGCAGATAATTGTAGCAAGAAAAGGGTTGTTCTACAATTGGTTAGCTAAAAAAGGAAAGCTTGGAGGGCAGCATAAAGTTCCTCGTTTAAGCAACTCCAGAGTTTACATTGAAGAGATGATTGAGTTAAATAAGTAAATAATTGAAACATAAGATAAACTGAGAAAGTATGGAACATCAATTAACGATTTATAATACGCTGACACGTGAAAAAGAAAAATTTATACCTATTCACCCTCCTCATGTAGGTATGTATGTCTGTGGTCCAACGGTATATGGAGATGCTCATTTAGGACATGCTAGGCCAGCTATTACTTTTGATATTCTCTTTCGTTATTTAACCCATTTAGGTTATAAAGTTCGCTATGTAAGAAACATCACTGACGTAGGACATTTGGAGCATGATGCAGATGATGGAGAGGATAAGGTTGCAAAAAAAGCACGACTGGAGAAAGTTGAACCAATGGAAATTGTTCAGTTCTATATGAATAGATATAGGAGAACAATGGATGACCTTAATGTCCTTCCTCCTAGTATTGAGCCTTTAGCTTCAGGACATATTATTGAGCAAATTCAATTGGTTCAGCAAATAATGGATCAAGGATATGCGTATGAGAGTAATGGCTCGGTTTACTTTGATGTCATGAAGTATAATGAGGATTATCATTACGGAAAGCTATCAAGAAGAAACTTAGAAGATGTACTAAATACTTCACGTGAGCTTGAGGGACAGAAAGAAAAGAAGAATCCTGTGGATTTTGCTTTGTGGAAACGTGCAGAGCCTGAGCATATTATGCGTTGGCCTTCTCCATGGAGTGATGGTTTTCCGGGTTGGCACTGTGAGTGTACAGCAATGGGTAGGAAATACTTAGGCGAAGAGTTTGATATTCACGGAGGAGGTATGGATTTGATTTTTCCTCATCACGAGTGTGAAATAGCACAGTCTGTTGCTTCACAGGGAAAAGATATGGTGCATTATTGGATGCATAATAATATGGTGACTATTAATGGAACAAAGATGGGTAAGTCGTTAGGCAACTTTATTATGTTGGAAGAGTTTTTTAAAGGCTCTCACGACTTATTGGATAGGGCTTATAGTCCAATGGTTATACGCTTCTTTATATTACAGGCTCATTATAGAAGTCCGGTAGATTTCAGTAATGAGGCATTAATAGCATCAGAAAGAGGTTTAGATCGTTTGCTTGAAGCTATTCATAATTTAGAGCATTTGACTCCTACTGAATCTTCTAACGTGGATGTTCAGTCACTGCAACAACTGTGTTATGAAGCTATGAACGATGATTTGAATACTCCAATTCTGATCTCTCATTTATTTGAAGGGGCACGTATGATTAATCAAGCTTTAGCAGGAACTCTAAAATTATCTGCTGCAGATATCAAACTGCTTAAGGATATATATCAAGTATTTTTCTTTGAGATTATGGGGATGAAAGTCAGCGAAGGTCAGGATGGTTCTCGTGAAGAAGTTTATGGAAAAGCTGTAGATATGTTGTTGAATCAACGTATGAAGGCCAAAGCAAATAAGGATTGGGAAACCTCCGATTACATTCGCAATGAATTAACCGCTTTAGGTTTTGAAATAAACGATACTAAAGATGGTTTTGAGTGGCGATTAAAATAATTCAAAAATTACTCTTTCATGATAATAAAAAAGGTCGGATGTGCATCCGACCTTTTTTATTATCAATTTTACTTTTTCGTTATTATTGAAGTGAAAGGGTATTTATTACCCTCTATTTTTTTGAGGAAAGCCTTAGCCGAACCAAAGTTTAAGAATAAATCCAAGCGAATAGGTAAGTGATTCTCATCGTTTGAAATGTAAAATGTAATAACCTCTTTTTCTTTGTTATTACTATCATACTCCACAAAAGAAAAAACTAGGCAGTCATACTTAACCTTATTTTCATCTTCCACAAAGTTTCTACCTCTGTATATAAGGGTCTGTCCTTCCACTCTTTTACCTGTTGCCATGTCGAACTGAATCTTATCTCCAACATTGTATTGAGTAGGGTCATAAGAACGTGCTTGTGCTAAAATGGTAAGCATATCAAAAATACATTGATCACTCTCATTGCTGTTTTTTTGAACCTCACCATCTTTGAAAGTACGACTCTGATCTACATAGCTTTTTCCGTTTTTATAAGAGAAATAAATTTCATCAATCGTATATCTTTTGCCCTCTTCAGCACCCTTTCTGAAATAGATAGGCTCCAACTGTTTAGTCATATAATTGGTTAGGGTGTCTCTCATGATAAAGAAAAAATCTGTTTTCTTTGTTCCTGCAGCAATTAAATGAGTTTTAAAAACAGGCTTTCCCTTATACACATCTTCATGTGTGGTTAATTCAGCATAGCCTGCTTTGGCCCATATAAATTTCCAGTTAAAATAAAGAGCATAAGTTGCTTTTTCTCC
>CAZGUI010000056.1:0-16297 GCA_964528875.1 uncultured Bacteroides sp.
TCTACAGAGCATAACTATGTAGGAGTAAATTGTGGAATTATGGATCAATTTGCTTCTATCTTTGGAAAAGAAGGGCATTTAATTCGTTTGGACACTCGTTCAATGGAGTATAAATATTTCCCATTTGATCCTAAGGGGTATAAGGTGGTGTTATTAGACTCTGTAGTAAAACATGAGTTAGCATCGTCTGCTTATAATGATAGAAGAAAAAGCTGCGAAAATGTAGTTGCTGTTATCCAGAAGAAACATCCACATGTGGAGTTTTTACGTGATTGTACTATGGAGATGCTTAACGAATCTAAAGAAGATGTAAGCGCTGAAGACTATATGCGTGCTGAATATGTAATTGAAGAAACGCAACGTGTGCTAGATGTTTCAGATGCATTGGAGTTAGGTGATTATGAAACAGTAGGGAAGAAAATGTATGAAACGCATCATGGCTTAAGTAAACTTTACGAAGTAAGCTGTGAGGAATTAGACTTCTTAAATGATTGTGCTAAAAAATGTGGAGTTACCGGTTCTCGTTTGATGGGAGGAGGATTCGGTGGTTGTACAATCAATCTGGTAAAAGAGGAGTTGTATGATGATTTCATTGAAACTACTGTAGCTGCTTTTGAAAAAGAATATGGTAGAGCTCCTAAGATTTATGATGTTGTCATTAGTGACGGAGCACGCAGACTTATATAATTTGAGTTATAAAACTAATATAAAATAAGAATGAGTGGTCTAATGTTAGGCCACTCATTCTTTTATTAAGCTGGCATTCAGCCTAAAAATAATCCGATAGAAATACTTTTTTCTCTATCGGATTATTCTATATGTATAATTCACAACACAGCTAAGCTATCTATTAAAATACTAGCTGTATAAGCTTGATCTACTTTTTTATAATAGTCTTTTCGACATCTTCTTTAGCTAATTTTTTTGTACAGAAGAACCAATCATAACAAGTAACGTTTTCATCTTTAGCTTGCATTCTTTCTTCAGCAACGCCACATGATCCTGCAGTAGGAACAATAACATCATCACCCGGACGCCAGTCTGCCGGTAGAGCAACGTTAAATGCATCAGCAGTTTGTAATCCAACAAGTACACGTTTTAACTCATCAAAATTACGTCCTAATACAAGAGGATAGTAAATAATAGTTCTGATGATATCATTAGGATCAATATAAAATACAGCACGTACAGCCTGTGTTGAGTTTTCGTTGGGTTGAATCATACCATATTTAGTGGCTACATTCATAGAAATATCTTCAATCAAAGGAAAAGTAACTTCAATGTTTTTCATGCCTTTGTATTCAATCTTATCTTTAATTGTTCTCAACCAAGCGATGTGGCTATACAGACCATCAACAGATAATCCAACCAATTGGCAGTTTAACTCATCATATTCTTTTTGCATACTGGCAAAAGTCATAAACTCTGATGTACAAACAGGAGTAAAGTCAGCCGGATGACTAAATAAGATTTTCCATTTTCCTTTGTAATCTTCAGGGAAATTTATTGTTCCTTGTGTTGTTTTTGCAGTGAAAGAGGGAGCTTTATCTCCAATACGTGGCATAGCCTTCAAGTTATCTTGATTTGTTTCCATGATAAATGTTTTAAGTGAATAAATAATATTTTACTGAGACTAAGGATAGTCTCTTATTTGTTATCTATTAAACAGATTATCAGTGCGTAATGTTTTGTTATATGGAGGTTTTTATTTGATTTTGGGGTTATTTGTATTGTATATAACGACATCAACTCGGAGTTATTAAATGGATCTATATTTAATCAATTATAGGTGAAAAATCAACCAAATACAATAATAGTAGCTTTAGGGTTATTGTAAATTAAAATATAATTGTATATTGTACACTTATTGAAGGGCTCCTTTTTATTATTGACCAATTATTAAACTAATTATGAAGAAACACACTCTATTAATTTTTATCTTTTCAATCTTTTCTTTTTCACTAAGCTATGCTACAGTAATAAATAAAAAAGATTTTGTGGCTTATCTTTTTAGTTATTTTACAGGAAATAGTGGGGATGAAGAATCCATACGTTTTGCCATAAGTGTTGATGGATTTAATTATTTCGCATTAAATAATAACCAACCCGTTTTACAATCTAAAGAAATAAGTTCAACCGGAGGAGTAAGAGACCCACATATACTAAGAGGTGAAGATGGTAAAACCTTTTATATGGTGGTTACTGATATGGTAACAGCTAAAGGTTGGGATTCCAACAGAGGTTTGATTTTATTAAAATCAAAGAATTTAATAGACTGGACACATCATGTAATAAATATTCAAGATAAATATGAGGGCCATGACGATTTAAAGCGCGTTTGGGCTCCTCAAACCATATACGATAAAAATGCAAAAAAATACATGGTCTATTTTTCTATGAAACATGGAAAAGAGGAAGATATATTATACTACGCTTATGTTAATGATGATTTCTCTGATTTTATAATGGAACCTAAACCTCTTTTTATTCCGGAGAATAAGAAGTCGTGTATTGATGCCGATATAATTTTTAAAGAGGATGAGTATCACTTGTTTTATAAAAAAACAGAAGACAATAAAAGTGGACTTAGAAAAGCAACTAGCCATTCATTAACAGCAGGGTTATGGAAAGAAAATGATCAATATTTAGAGCAAACTACAGATGCAGTTGAAGGTTCCTCAATCTTTCAATTAATCAATTCGGATACTCATATATTAATGTATGATGTATATGGAAGAGGAAGATATGAATTTACTGAAACAACCAACTTTACGGATTTTACTCTTGTTCCTACCGATAAAATAAGTATGGATTTTAAGCCTCGTCATGGTACTGTAATACCTATAACACGAGAAGAATTATATCGTGTTATGGATAAATGGGGAACTCCTAAGGATATAGAGGGAATACCTAATAACCCTGTTATACCCGGTTATCACGCTGATCCGGATGTCATCTATTCCCAAAATACAGGTAAATATTATATGTATCCAACAAGTGATGGTTATACCGGATGGGCAGGAGATTACTTTAAGATTTTCTCCTCTGACGATTTGAAGATTTGGAAAGAGGAGAATGTTATTTTAGATTTCAAAAAAGATGTACCTTGGGCTTATCGTAATGCTTGGGCACCTACTGCTATTGAGGTAAAACAAGCTGATGGGACTTTTAAATACTTTTTTTATTACACCGGTCAACAACAAATTGGAGTCGCTTATGCTGATTATCCAACAGGTCCTTATAAAGATTTAGGCAAGCCTCTTGTTAGTTTACGACCCGAAGGAGTTCATAGAGGACAAGTTATCGATCCGGCAGTATTTAGAGATCCACAGTCAGGAAAGTACTTCTTATATTGGGGAAATGGTTTTTGTGTTGTTGCAGAGCTGAATGAAGATATGGTGAGTATTAAAGAAGGAACAGAGAAAATTATTACACCCGATAACACTTTTAGGGAAGCTATTTATGTAATATATAGAAAAGGAACTTATTATTTCCTTTGGTCGGAGAATGATACTCGTAGTGAGGATTATAGAGTGCGTTATGGTACATCTAAGTCTCCTTATGGTCCAATAGAAGTACCAGAAGATAACCTAATCCTTCAGAAAGATGTTTCAAAAGGTATTTATGGAACAGGTCATAACTCTGTGATTCAGATACCTGGAAAAGATGAGTGGTACATCGTTTATCATCGCTTTAATCGCCCTGATGGTATTCATATGGGAAGAGCAGCGGGCTATCACCGTGAGGTTTGTATTGATCCCTTGTTCTTTGATAAGAAAGGAAAAATAAAGAAAGTAGTTCCATCGCTATAATATCAGTGTATGAAGCAGCTAATATATATTTTATCTTTATCATTGTTTATAAGTTGCCAAAGTAAAACAAATCCTGTTACTTCAGAAGAGGATTTATCGGCTTATTTACTAGTCTATTTTCAAGACCCTACACATAGCCTTTATTTTGCTCTTAGCTCTGATGGTTACTCCTTTACTTCTGTAAATGAGGGTAATCCTGTTATGAGTGGAGATACATTAAGTACTCAGAAAGGAATTAGAGATCCTCATATCTATAGAGGTCCTGATGGTTACTTTTATATGGTAATGACCGACTTACATATTTTTGCTCAAAGAGAAGGATTAAGAGAGTCTGAGTGGGAGCGTGATGGAGCTCAATACGGCTGGGGAAATAATAGAGGCTTTGTGTTGATGAAATCGAAGGACTTGATAAATTGGTCTCGTAGTAACTTTATATTTGAAGATCATTTTGAGGGATACGAAGATATGGCAGCATCCTGGGCTCCTCAAAGTATATACGATAAAGAGAGAGATCAGATGCTGGTTTATTTTACCATGCGATTTAAAGACGATGGTATTAATCGACTCTATTATAGTTATGCCAATAAAGATTTTACTGCGTTAGAAACAGAACCTCAAATTCTTTTTGAATATCCAGTGCCCGATAAGTCATATATTGATGGAGACTTAACAGAAATAAATGGTAAATATCATCTATTTTACGTGTCACACGATGGAACACCCGGTATAAAGCAAGCTATATCTGATAAACTTACAGGAGAATATGTCTATGATCCTTCTTGGTATGATCCGGAATCATCCTCGTGCGAAGCACCTAATATATGGAAACGAATAGGAGAGGATAAGTGGGTATTAATGTATGATGTTTATGGCATTAAAGTACATAATTTTGGTTTTAGTGAAACGACAAACTTTAAGGATTTTGAAAACTTAGGACACTTTAATGAGGGGATAATGAAGTCTACAAACTTTACTTCTCCTAAGCATGGTGCAGTAATTCACTTAACAAAAAGTGAAGCAGAAGTATTAGCAAAACATTGGAATCTAGCTTTAAAATTCCATTAATATGCTTCTTGGAAAAACTCTATAAATATAATAATATAATTATGCATAAAAACTTATTATTAATTACAGTATTATTTTTTTATTTGACGGGATGCAAACAAGTCGAGAGTGAAAAATTATCCTTTGCTAAAGGAGAATTTAAAGAATGGGCACAAACTCCCCCTATGGGTTGGAATAGCTGGGATTGCTATGGCCCTACAGTTGAGGAGCATGAGGTAAAAGCTAATGCTGACTATATGGCTGAAAACCTAAAAGATTATGGTTGGGAATATATTGTGGTTGACATTCGTTGGTTTGTTGAAAACGATAAAGCAGGAGGTTATAATCAAACTGACCCAATCTATGTGCTTGATGAATATGGTCGTTATCAACCTGCAACCAATCGTTTCCCTTCGGCAGCTAATGGTAAAGGGTTTAAAGAATTAGCAGATTATGTTCATGGCAAAGGTTTAAAGTTTGGTATCCATATTATGCGTGGAATTCCAACGGAAGCAGTAGAGAAGAAACTTCCTATTATGGGGACTGATGGCATTACTGCAGATCAGATTTACTCAACCGAGTTACAATGTAAATGGTTAAGAGACAATTACACCATTGTAGCCGATAAAGAAGGAGCTCAAGAATATTATAACTCCATTTTCGATTTGTATGCTTCTTGGGGAGTTGATTTTATTAAAATAGATGATGTTTCTCGTCCCTACCATGAAGCAGAAATAGAGCTGATAAGAAAAGCTATCGACCAGTCTGGTCGTCCTATGGTGTTAAGTCTATCGCCCGGAAAAACTCCTATAGAAGCAGCTGATCACGTTCGTGAGCATGCAAATATGTGGCGTATGGTAGATGATGTATGGGATTTATGGAGAGATATAACTCATTTGTTAGAAGTTGCTCAAGACTGGTATCCCTACATTACTCCCGGAACATGGCCTGATTGTGATATGATTCCATTAGGCAAGATTTCTATTCGTGGTGAACGTGGTGAGCCACGTATGTCTCGATTGACTCAAGAAGAACAATACTCTTTAATGTCTTTATTCACTATTTTTCGCTCTCCCTTAATGTTTGGTGGGGATCTACCAAGCAATGATGGTTTTACTCTTTCGTTATTAACAAATAAAGAAGTGTTGCGTATGCATAAAGAAACTACAGATGTACAACAGTTATTCCAGGAGAATAATAAAGTAGCAATTACTTCAAGAAACCCAAAGACACATGAGGTGTATTTGGCCTTATTTAATATTGATGATGAAAAAGACCAAAAAATTACAGTAAACCTTAAAGATTTGGGTCTAAACGGTGATTGCAATGTGGTTAATCTATGGACTGGAGAGAGTTTAGGGGTTGTATCAAATGAGTTTTATCAAAAGTTTGCCCCACATGCTTCAGGACTATATAAGTTTACAGAATAAAATAGAGCTCTTAAATTATGAAACAAAATAAAAAACAAAATTCGTTTAGTATGAAAGCTTTAAGTAGTTTTTTAGTATTTATTGTTCTTCTTTCAACTTCGGTGATGGGTTCTATAATGAACATTGAAGATGAACCTGATTGCGCTTATTTATTTGCTTATGAACAAAATCATGGTCTTCAATTTGCCTGGAGTATGAATGAGAAAGATTGGCATGAAATTGGGGCACATAGTTTTGTTCGCTGTGATTATGGTACTTGGGGTGGAGAAAAGAAAATGTATAACCCCTATCTCTTTTTAGATAAAGACAACCTTTGGCATTGTGTGTGGAGTGTGAATGATAGAGATGGAACTTTTGCTTATACTTCCACGAAAGATTTAATTAATTGGAGTGTGCAACATTATCCTATGGTGATGGAGAATGGCAGTTGTTTGTATCCAGAGATATCATCTGCTGGTTCTTCTTTTGTTGTATCATGGATAAATGGTCAGGATAACAAAGCCTATAGGGTGAACTCTACCGATTTAATCTCCTTTGATTCAACCGTTGAGATGAATAATTCTGAGCGACTAAATCTTAGAAAAGAAATTATCCTCAATGGGAGTCAGCGATTGGGAACCATTCATAAAGTACCTTGGAGTGTTATCGATCAGTTGATACGTCATAAGCAATTGTCCGATTATAAAAGCAAATTGTATGGTGAGACAACCGCTCAAGATGATCAACGTTTTGCAAATTTAGAAACGGTACAAGCTACTGTTTCTGTTAATGCGAATGAAGCAAAACCTATAAGTGATATTCTTATGGGGATTTTTCTTGAGGATATAAACTATGCTTTGGATGGTGGTCTATATGCAGAGTTAATTCAAAACAGAGATTTTGAGTATAACTCAAGCGATCGAAGAGAATGGAATAGTAAGTCATTTTGGGAAACAAGTGGAAATAACATCTCTTTTTCTACTGAAACAAAAGACCCACTTCATATCAATAATGAAAACTATGCTGTACTTGATGTGAGCCAAATAGGGGGTTCTCTTTGGAATAAAGGGTATGATGGAATTCCTATTGTAAAAGGGGATAAGTATGATTTCTCTCTATTTGCACGCTTAGCCTCTTCCGGTAAAGGTGGCAAACTTTTGGTTCAGTTGGTCGATGAAAAGGGGGCTGTTATAGCAGAGAAATCAATAAAGAAACCTACGAATCAATGGAAAAAGCAAAGTTTGGTTTTAGTTGCAAAAGAATCTTCTAAAGCAGCTAAGTTACGTATTACTCCTCAGGGAGAAGGTGTTTATCATTTAGATATGATTTCTTTATTTCCTCAAAAGACATTCAAAGGGAGGAAAAATGGATTACGTCAGGATTTAGCACAAGTATTGGCAGATATTCAGCCTCGTTTTGTGCGCTTTCCCGGTGGATGCTTGGCTCACGGAGATGGGTTAGACAATATGTATCGTTGGAAAAATACAGTTGGTCCTCTTGAATCCAGAAAACATCAAAGAAACATTTGGGGGTATCATCAATCTGCCGGAGTTGGCTATTATGAGTTTTTCCAATTCTGTGAAGACTTAAATGCTGAGCCTGTGCCTGTTGTTCCGGCAGGTGTTCCTTGTCAAAACTCTTCAACTGGTGGTGCAGGGCAACAAGGTGGAATCCCTATGTGTGAAATGGATGATTATGTACAAGAAGTATTGGACTTAATTGAATGGGCTAATGGTGATAAGAATACCAAATGGGGTAGAGTTCGTGCAGAAGCTGGACATCCTGAACCATTTAACCTGAAATACATTGGTGTAGGAAATGAGGATTTAATTACTCACATCTTTGAAGAACGTTTTGAAATGATTTTCAAAGCGGTTAAAGAGAAACATCCGGAAATTATAGTCATTGGAACTGTAGGTCCTTTCTCTGAGGGCTCTGATTATGTTGAAGGCTGGAGGTTTGCAACAGAACTAGGTATTCCTGTGGTTGATGAACACTATTACCAGCCCCCAGGATGGTATATTCATAATCAGGATTATTATGATAGATACGACAGGAATAAATCTAAAGTATATCTTGGAGAATATGCTGCCCATTTACCAGGCAGACGTAATAATATTGAAACCGCATTGGCTGAAGCTTTACATATGAATAATGTGGAAAGAAATGGCGATATAGTTTCTATGACATCTTATGCTCCATTATTGGCAAAAGATGGTTATACGCAATGGAACCCGGATTTGATTTATTTCAATAATGAAGAGGTGAAATTGACTACTGGTTATTATATCCAAAAAATGTTTGGGGAAAATGCGGGTAATCAATATCTACCTTCAAAGGTCGTTTTATCTAATACGAATGAATCTGTACAAAAGCGTTTCTCCGTTTCAGTAGTTAAGGATGAAATTAGTGGTGACTACATAGTGAAGTTGGTTAATTTACTTCCTGTTTCAATTGAATCAGACCTGCAAATACCCGAGGTGAATCTAAGTGAAGTAACGGCTACATGTAGTGTACTACAAGGTAGGCCAGATGATAGAGATGCTAAACCTCAAACCAAAACAGTTACTGGTATTGATAAGTTAACTTTACCGGCTTATTCTTTTACTGTTTTAAGATTTAAATAGTACGATTCTCTATTTATTATAAAAGTAATAAGGTGGTATTTAGGCTTAGCTTAAATGTCACCTTATTTGTTTTATGCATTTGAATTCGTCTAGTGTTTTATTGAAAAGAGAAGTTGAAAGAATACCAATACAATATGATGAAGCTTGTGTTTTCTATTGATTAAATATTTACAATTAGGTTAAAACGGTGAATAGCTAAGGTTGACTTCTGAAAGTATAAATAGCGATTCGCAAGGACGAAGTTATTATAGGTCCTGGACCTAACGCACTTCGGTCCTAGACCGAGCACCCTTCAGTCCTAGACCGACAGGCCTTTGGTCCTAGACCGATGAAAAATGGAAGATAAAACCTCTTTGAAGGCTTCTAGCGTATTGCTGTGTTGTATGGAAAGTGAAAAGTTAAAGTCAGATGAATGATTATTCTTTTTACTTATAGGATGCTTTTTGAAAAGTATCTTTATTTTACATTGTTCATAAAAAAAGGTCGTAGTAAACACGACCTTTTATATGTTAGAAGAACTATTTTTTAGCTTTCTTGTAAACTTCTTAACCAAGTAATTTCTTCAGACCAAAGTGTTTCATCAGGAGTTTCAAGAATGATAGGCATATTGTTAAACCGTGCATCATTCATAAAGCGTTTAAAAAAATCTTTTCCTAAAAATCCCTTACCTATACTGTCGTGACGATCTACTCGGCTACCTAATTCTTTTTTTGAATCATTCAGGTGAATGCCTCTTAGAAAGTTAAAACCTACCTTATTTTCGAACTCATCAAAGACTTCATCGTATTTATTCACAATGTCATATCCGGCAGTATATGTATGACAGGTGTCTAGACAAATGCCTACACGACTTTTATCATTAATCTTGTCTATAATATAGCCTAATTGCCAAAACTCATAACCCAAGTTACTACCTTGTCCTGCTGTGTTTTCTATGACAGCAACTATTGATTCTGTTTGGTCAAGCGTTAAGTTTATACTCTCAGCAATCAAGTCTAAACAAGCTTCTTCTGAAATTTTACGAAGGTGGCTTCCGGGATGAAAATTCATTAAATGAAGTCCCAATTGTTCTGCTCTTTGCATTTCATCAAGAAAAGCCTTTCTGCTTTTTTCCAAAGGCTCAGCTTCCGGATGGCCTAAATTAGTCAGATAACTATTGTGAGGAAGGATGTAATCTGCTGAAAGACTAAACTCTTCACAGCTTTCTTTAAACTTCTCTATATTGTCTTCAGTTAAAGGCTTAGACACCCATTGACGTTGATTTTTTGTAAAAAGAGCAAAAGCATTAGCACCTATCTGGTGTGCATTGATAGGTGCATTTTCTACTCCTCCAGCTGCACTAACATGTGCTCCAATATATTTCATAATTTTTTTATTTTAATATTATTATATTAAGTCACTTAGTAGTCTTAACGCATAAAAGGAGGTTTTGTTTCTTTTTTTATAAATCTTTGTTTAAATCTACTAAGTTGCGAACTTCTTTCAGGTTTTCTTCAATTAAAGTATCATCCAAAGAGTAATTTATCAAATCACCCGAGAAGAATTGATCATACGAAGGCATATCAATCAATCCATGACCGGAGAGATTAAAGAGAATTACTTTTTCTTCTCCTGTTTCTATACATTTTTTAGCTTCACGGATTGTAGCAGCAATAGCATGACACGATTCAGGAGCAGGTATGATGCCTTCTGATTTGGCAAATAAACTACCTGCTTCAAATGACTCTAGTTGAGGTATGTCTACAGCTTCCATTAAGTTGTCTTTTAGCAATTGAGAAACAATAACACCAGCACCGTGGTAGCGCAGACCTCCTGCATGAATATTAGCCGGGGAGAAATTGTGTCCCAAAGTATACATTGGAAGAAGTGGAGTATAACCCGCCTCATCACCATAATCGTACATAAACTTACCTCTTGTTAATTTAGGGCAAGATGCAGGTTCGGCAGCGATGAATCTTATGTTCGACTGCTTATTTTCAGTAAATTGATGGCGCATAAAAGGGAAAGCAATCCCCCCAAAGTTAGAGCCACCACCAAAACAGGCAATAATGATATCCGGCTTTTCTCCTGTCATCTCCATTTGTTTCTCAGCCTCCAGACCAATAATAGTTTGGTGTAGAGTAACGTGACTTAACACCGATCCTAATGTGTATTTACAGTTAGGTGTAGTGGTTGCCAATTCTATGGCTTCCGATATGGCTGTTCCAAGAGATCCCGGATGATTAGGGTGTGCTGTTATAATATCTTTTCCTGCACGTGTTGACATGGATGGAGAAGGAGTTACTTGAGCTCCAAAAGTCTGCATGATGCTTTTCCTATATGGTTTTTGTTGATAGCTTATTTTTACCTGATAAACAGCAGCCTCTAAACCAAACACACTGGCTGCATATGCCAGGGCAGCACCCCATTGACCGGCACCGGTTTCTGTGGTTATGTTGGTTATTCCTTCTTGTTTGCAATAGTAAGCCTGAGCTAAGGCTGAATTCAGTTTGTGTGAACCAATAGGACTGACACTTTCATTCTTAAAATAGATGTGTGCCGGTGTACCTAAAGCTTTCTCTAACCCATAGGCTCTAACTAGTGGAGTGCTTCTGTAATTTTTATATAATTCTCTTACTTCTTCGGGTATCTCAATCCAAGTATCAGTTTGATTTAGCTCTTGACGACATAACTCTTCTGCAAAAACAGGAGATAAATCTTTAACTTCTACTGGTTTTTTAGTTCTAGGATTTAGAGGTAGTGCTGGCTTATTTTTCATGTCAGCTTGAATATTATACCAAAATTTAGGTATATCAGCTTCTTCTAAAATGAATTTCTTTCTGCGTTCGCTCATAATAAATTATGTAATTGTCTTGTTTGTAATAACTTCAAAAATACTCAATTAAAAGGAAAAAGGAATTAAAATGATCGATAAATCTGATTTTAATAAATAAAAGAGAAGAATAGAAAAGATAGGTCTGTTTATATATAAAATCTTTTCCTTATGTTTGTGTGAACAAGGAATGTTAAAGTGATGAAAGTTTATCATAAATTTATACTCTATCAGAACAAATGGTTACGCCCCTATATAAAGGGTATACTAACTGTTTTGCATTGGATAACTCTGCTTAGCTCCATCGCTTTGTTTGTTGCTTTAATTTTTGAAAAAGGGTTTCCGGCAGATACTGAGAAAATCTCTTTTATTCAAAAAGTTTATAAATGTGTTTGGATTGTTTTTTTAATTGACATTACTCTCCCTTTTTTGATTGACTATGAGCGTACTAAACGTAGCTTTAAGCACGTTATGTGGTTGGTTAGTTTGTTGTTATACCTCACGCTAATTCCTGTGGTTTTTAATCGTCCTGATGTAAACGGATTAATACAATACTTCTGGGATTTTACTAATCACATTTATTTTAAACTCTCATTACTTATTTTGTTGGCTTTCCTCAATTTGTCCTACGGAGTGGTTCGAATGTTAGGGAAAAAAACCAATCCATCGCATATTTTAGCTGGCAGCTTCATTTTTATTATTTTGGTAGGGAGTGGACTTTTAATGTTACCTCGATGTAGTGTAAATGGTATTTCTTGGATAGATTCTCTTTTTGTTTCAACAAGCTCCGTATGTGTAACTGGACTGTCGCCCATTGACATCCCAACAACATTCACCTCCGGAGGTCTTACTATCATTGCCATTCTAATGCAAATTGGTGGGTTAGGGATAATGACATTCACCAGTTTCTTTGCTATATTTTTCATGGGAAATACCTCTCTATATAATCAGATTGGTCTGCGAAATGTATTGAATAACGACTCCTTAAACTCCTTAGTCTCAACTTTAGTTTACATTCTTCTTTTTACCTTAGTGATAGAAGGGGTTGGAATGTTAGTTATATGGAGTAGTATTCACGGAAATTTGGGCTTGTCCATTAATGAAGAGTTAGCTTTTTCTGCTTTTCATTCCATCTCTGCTTTTTGTAATGCGGGCATCTCTTCTTTTCCGGAAGGTTTAACAAACCCACTCATTCAAAATGGAAATAACTCGTTATTTCTTATCCTTTCTATTTTAATCATTTTGGGTGGAATTGGTTTTCCCATTTTGGTGAATTTCAAAGACATCTTCTTCTTTCACATTAAAAGATGTTGGACTTTTATAACTACAAGGCAATGGAAAAAAAGGGGTAGAAGACATTTGTATAATTTGAATACACGAATAGTTCTTATTACCACTGCTATTTTATTGGTATTTGGTTATACAATAGTTCTGTTATTTGAGTGGAATAATTCTCTAGGCGACCAAACTTTTTGGGGAAAGTTAACTCACGGTTTTTTTATGGCTGTAACTCCTCGGTCAGCAGGTTTTAGTAATGTGGATTTGAATGCCTATCACCCTCAAACTTTAATGTTGTTTGTTGTATATATGTGGATTGGAGGAGCTTCTCAGTCTACTGCAGGTGGAATAAAAGTGAACACATTAGCCGTAGTCTTCCTCAATTTAAGATCGGTTATTAGAGGTACGGAACGAATAGAAGTTTTAGGACGTCAGTTGTCGTATGAGTCTATACGAAGATCTAATGCTGCGGTAATTATATCGTTGCTTACTCTTTTCTTCTCCTTATTAATTTTATCTTTTCTTGAACCCGAAATACCCTTGAAACATTTAATTATTGAATGTGTTGCTGCATTAAGTACTGCCGGATCGGGTTTGGGTATAACTGAGAATTTAGGAGTTGCAGGTCGGTTATTTGTAACTCTGTTAATGTTCATTGGTCGTGTAGGTATTATGACCATTATGTTTGGGTTGGTAAAACAGTCGGAAAAACGAAGATTTCATCACCCGAGTGATCACATCATTATAAATTAATAGCATTATGAAATATATAGTTATAGGATTAGGGAATTTTGGTCAAGTGTTAGCCGAAGAGTTAGCTGCTTTAGGCCATGAAGTTATAGGAGTTGATATTGATGAAGCAAAAGTAGAACATATTAAAGATCAAATAGCAACTGGTTTTGTTTTAGATGCCACTGATGAACAAGCCTTATCTGCTTTACCTCTTTTAAAAGTAGATGCAGTAATTGTTGCTATTGGTGAGAATTTTGGTGCATCAGTACGAGTAGTTGCTCTTTTGAAAAAGGAAAAAGTGAAAACTATTTACGCACGTGCCATCGACGAAGTTCATAAGTCGGTTTTAGAGGCCTTTGAAATCAAGAAAATACTTAATCCTGAAGAGCACGCCGCTCTAAGTTTGGTTCATTCCTGGGGGTTTGGTACATTGGTCGAAACCTTTCAAATAACCAACAGACAACAAGTTTTTAAGTTTCAGTTGCCCGAAAAAATGGTGGGATACTTTGTTAATGAGCTGAACCTGAAGAAAGAGTTCAATTTAAAGGTTCTTGGAATTATGCGCTCTGTAAAAGAACAAAACTTATTAGGTTTATATGTTACCACTAAAAGATTGATAGATAACATCTCTGATGACGAAAAGATTTTAGAAAATGACTCTTTAATATGTTATGGTAGTACCGATGATTTTCAACGCTTCTGGAAAGCATTGTAATCTTTTTTAACGATGTTTATTCTTGTAATTATCATTTATTAGAATACAAACAAAGATAAGTGGAGTGAAAATTAATGTACTGGGTGTAATCTTTAGGGGAGACAGAAGTAAACAAAAGAGAAGAGGGTGTGCAATTAATTAATAATGACACACCCTCTCTTCTCTTTATTCATGACTGAGAGGAAAAGACTCCTTCAATCAATTTCTTTTTTACTTTCTATAAAAAGCTAAATCATCTTCTGTAAAGCTATTGATGAATTGTGCATGTTTCTTTACCTCACTATTTACAAAACGAACAAAAACCTGAGCTGATGAATTGAATAATTCATTGTTTTTAGTTGCATCTTGTAGTGTCAAGTGTGCCATAATGATGTATCCGGCCATCTCTACCAACCTGCGAGCATGGAAATCGATAAGCTCTTTGTTTTTAGTTTCATTAATCATGTTTACAGCCTTCTCATATGTATGAGCCATCTCTTTTAACTGATTTTGTAAACCACTTAATTCGGGTGACACAGTTAATGCCTCATACTCTCTAATTTGTTTCAAGTAGCTACCATTCGTTACGTAACGGATAGCGGCAACTACCTGTAACTGAGTCGTTCCTTCATAAATAGAAGTAATACGAGCATCACGATATAATCTTTCGCAAGTATAATCTTTCATGAAACCCGATCCACCGTGAACTTGAATGGAATCGTAAGCACATTGGTTTGCAAATTCACTACCTAATCCTTTAGCTAGAGGAGTGAAACTATCTGCTAACCTAGAGTACGTTTTCATTTCTGTACGTTCTTCAGGAGTTAATTTTCTTTCTTTAGCGATGTCTTCTAAAGCTTTATAAACATCAACAAAGCGCGAAGTTTCATATAATAAAGAACGAGAAGCGTCTAATTTAGCTTTCATCAAAGACAACATTTCGGCTACAGGAGGAAATTTAAGAATGGCTTGACCAAACTGTTTTCTATCCTTAGCATAGGCTAAAGCTTCATCGTAAGCATTTTGACAAATACCTACCGATTGAGCAGCAATACCTAAACGAGCACCATTCATTAAAGACATTACGTATTTAATAAGTCCTAGTCTTCTTTCTCCACAAAGTTCAGCTTTAGCATTTTTGAAAACCAATTCACAGGTAGGAGCACCCTTAATACCCATTTTGTTTTCAATGCGTCGTACCGTTACACCTCCACTATTTTTGTCATAGATAAACATTGACAATCCGCGACCATCGTGTGTTCCTTCTTCTGAACGAGCTAGTACCAAATGGATGTCAGAGTCACCGTTGGTAATGAAACGTTTTACACCATTTAAATACCAAGTATCCTCTTTTTGATTGTATGTGGCTTTTAACATCACAGCCTGTAAGTCTGAACCGGCATCAGGTTCAGTCAGGTCCATAGACATGGTTTCTCCTTTACATACACGAGGAATAAAACGATTCTTTTGATCTTCAGAGGCAAACTCATAAATGGTAGAAGCACAGTCTTGTAATCCCCAAACATTTTGGAAACTAGCATCACTAATACTTACTAAGTCGGCAGCCATAATATAAGGTACTACAGGGAAGTTTAATCCTCCATATCGACGAGGCATAGACATTCCCATCAAGTCAGCTTGAATACAAGCATTGATGTTTTCTTGTGTTCCTTTGGCATGAGTTACTCTTCCATCGCTGCATGTAGGTCCGTTTTGATCTACATCTTCTGAATTGGGAGCAATGGTATCAGCACAAATTTGTCCCATAATTTCCAGAACACGTTCATAGCTATCCATAGCATCCTCAAAATCAATAGGAGCATAGTCAAACTGATCTTTATCAGCATAATTTCTTTCTTTCAACTCCACAATACGTTTCATCAGTGGAT
>CAZGUI010000057.1:0-16160 GCA_964528875.1 uncultured Bacteroides sp.
GGCTGATTAACCGTATGTTTGGGGTTTTTATTAAAGATACAAAAATCCCAACTAATTCAATAAGAGCTAGTTGGGATTGATTATTTAATTACTGAATATCCCTAATTAATTTCACAAAACTACTAATTATTCTCTTGTTAAAAATTCAAACTACAACTGATTTGATTATATTGTAGACTTTCAATTATTTACTGATTGTTTTAAGAATTCTCGTTGCTAAAATCTCTTCTATATTTTTATTGATTGTGAAGTAGAACACTAAAAAATAAAAATAGATTGACTATCTAATTATGTAATTAGACTCCGGCATAAACCAACAAGCCCAAACCGATAATAAATAGAACGAACATTCCAAGATTCAAATAATTTGACTCTTTAGGAGCACCCTTAAATTCTTTCCAAACAAGAATACCCCATAAAGCAGAAACGAGTGTTGCACCTTGCCCTAAACCATACGAAATAGCAGCACCAGCTTTACCAGATGCAATAATACTTAAAGACTGACCTAAACACCAAATCATTCCACCTAAAATCCCAACTAAATGAGTGAAAGCTTTTCCTCTAAAATAATCACGTATTGATACTGGATCCCCATCTAAAGGCTTCTTCATAGCTATTGTATTGAAAATAAAATTACTTAAAAAAACCCCGACTGCAAATATAAACACAGCCGTATAAGGAGTCAGCTTACCTTCAGCTGGATTAGTAAAGTTATCCAAATCCATGGATGCTATTACAAAACGATAGAAAAAAGCCATAATAATACCAGCAAAAACAGCAATTAATATGCCTTTATTTGGAGCTTTCTTTTTCTTATTTTGAGCTTTTTTATATGCTAAACTATTTAGAATTATAGCAATTACAATTAATACCACTCCCCAAAAAAGATATAATGGATCTCCCTTTGCTGCTCCAAAATAATTTATTAACACCCCTAAAACCAATGCTAATCCAACACCTAAAGGAAAAGCAACAGACAATCCGCTAATAGCAACAGCTGCAGACAGTAAGATATTTGAGGCATTAAAAATAACACCACCTAAAAAAGCACTTCCTATATTCTTCCAATCAGCTTGTAACAAATCATTAAAAAAACTACGCCCTTCAGTCCCAATACTCCCCAAAGTCAATGCAGAGATTATGGAGAATAAAAGAACTCCAATTACATAATCCCAATAAAAAAACTCATATCGCCATGTTCTGGCAGCTAATTTCTGTGTATTTCCCCAAGATCCCCAACACAGCATAGTAATGAAACAAAAGAAAATAGCTAACGAATAACTTTGAACTATAAACATATCATGTATTTTATGTGTGTAAATTATTATTTTATCTGTTTTTCTTTGATTAATATCAGTATTATTCTATAAATTGATTACATTTTTTCGAGATTTTCGTAAAGTGTATTTTAACTAAGAGTAGCTCCAATCTCGTTTCTATATGGAGATGAATCTTGTGCACCATGTTTTGTAACTGATATAGAGGCTGCTTTACAGGCAAACTCAACAGATTTCACTAAACTTTGTCCTTCTAATAAAGCTGCACATAATGCTCCATTAAAAACATCTCCTGCAGCCGTAGTATCAATAGCCTCTACTTTAAAAGCTTCTATTTTAGTAAAAACACCATTTTCATAGATAAGTGCTCCATCAGAGCCTAAAGTTATAACAACATTCTCAACTCCTTGCTTAGATATTTTTTTTGCGGCTTCTTTTGCAGAATCTAAATCCATAATTGATACACCTGAAAGTATCTCAGCTTCAGTTTCATTTGGTGTAATTAGATATAAGTGAGAGAATAATTCTTGAGACAAGAACCTTGCCGGCGCAGGATTTAAAATAACTTTTTTAGATTTACGATATGCCACTTTAGCTACATACTCAACGGTTTCTATGGGTATTTCCAACTGCATTAAAACAATATCACAATTATCAATAGCTTTCTCTACTTTTTTAATATCTACAGGTAGTAAATTTGCGTTAGCACCAGATGCTACCACAATACAGTTCTCTGCATGAGCATCAACAGTAATTAAAGCAACACCAGATGGAGTTCTAATATCAGAAAACACATAAGAAATGTCTATTCCCTCATCCTCTAAAAGTTGCTGAGACTGATGTCCAAAAATATCATTTCCAGTCTTACAAATAAACAAGACAGAGACCCCTAATCGAGAGGCAGCAACTGCTTGATTAGCCCCTTTACCTCCAGGATTCATAAAGAAAGTTCCACCTAGTACTGTTTCTCCTGGTTTAGGTAGTTTTTGACTTCTAATAACCAAATCGGTATTACTACTTCCAACAACCAATAATTGTTTTGGGGAATTTTTCTCATTTCTATTTTTCATTTTTTTAATTTTAAAATTAGTCTTTTTAGAATTAAAACATTAATTACAATTCTGTTAATTAAACAAATTAATAATTCTATTTTAAGTTCATTTATTTTGTGAAATTCAAGAATCTACAATCTTTTAATTCTATTAATAATATCAATATAACCTGAACGTATTACTCCCAAATCAGAAGTTATAGCTAATGAATCATAACCTATTGATTTTAGACTTAATATTTGTTCCATATCACGGACTAAAGTTCCAGCCATCAAGCTATTCTGTTTAGCTACACTCACTACTTTTGATAATGCATCTTGTACAGAAAAAACACTTTTATTTTGTGATACAGATAAATCCAACGTAAGATCAGACTGTCCAACAAAAAGCATATCAACACCTTCTGTTTCAGCGATTTCCTCAACATTCTGAACTCCCTCAATTGTTTCTATTTGAGCAATAAAAAGAGGGTGAGTATACTCTTTTATACCTTTGGGAGGAAATGTTCCATAACCGTAGGACCTACAAGAACTACTATATCCTCTCTCTCCATGAGGTGGATAGGACATCATATCTATAACTTTCCTTGCGTCTCTTGCATTATTTACATGAGGCATCATTATTCCATCCGCCCCCCAATCTAGAGACCTAGATATTAGAGATTTACTAAACTCTCCAATACGAACTATCACTTTAACACGTCCTTGTGTAGCCCTTAGATTCTCCAGTAAATCATGTTGAGTCATTGCTCCATGCTCTAGATCAAACAATAACCAATCAAGTCCCAAATAAGAAATTGCTTCTGTAACAGTGGCCGACCCAGATGCAATCCATGTTCCAAGTCCTAATGTATTTTTATCTATAAGTTCTCTCATCTTTGTTCTTTTTTGTTAATATTCTCCTTTTTATGAAAGATCACAAATCATCTAATGACTTTAGACCTTTTAATCCTTCTATTGCAAGATTAATACGGTTTAATGTAAACTCTTTCAAGGTATTAATTCCCTTCTCATTTGTATTATCCATATTTATTAGAAAGAATTCTTCTCCTCGATCAAAATAACCCGCTCCTACTCTGATAACAGCTTTGAAAATCATATTCCTAAGTAAATGCAACCAAAATCGATTAATAAATTCCTCAGGTAATGGTTTAATTAGTTCATAACCTTTAAGAATAGCTTTAATCTCATTCGCTGAATGAAAACATGCCATCAAAGCAATATCATCAGTAGAATCACCAGAAATTGTATCATCCCAATCAATTACTGCTTCTATCTTTCCATTTGTACCCATCAAGTTCCATAAAGCTAAGTCTTTATGTACTAGGCATCCTTTTTCTAAATTTAGCAAGCTCTCATATTCAAGTATTAAATCTAAAATATCTTCAGCTTTTTCTTTATTTATAAATTTGGCATTCACTAAAAAATCAAGATGCTTAATTAAGTTTAATCTGTAATAATCAATATATCTTGTATGAATTCCTTGAAGTATATTTTTGTTTCGTAAAATATGAACATCAAAAGGACCAAAACCTCTAGGAGCTATTTTTTGCCATGACGCAATATATTTTCCAGCTTCTTCCATAATAGAGATCGTATTTAACTCTTTTTTCTTATATATTTTATTCAAGTCTGAAGAATCAATATATTCCATTATCTGATAAGCAAAAGGGTATATAGCTCTAGAAGAATCAACTTTGAAAATTACAGGAGATGGAACTCCTAATTTTGTAACCTCATTTATAACAAAAGCTTCTACTTCCATATAATCATCATCATCATCTCCATCTTCTATACGTAAGAAATATTTTTCACTCTTTTTTCTAATAAGAAATGTGAGATGATTGCCCTGCCCTGCTCCTGGTAAGATAGTAAAGTCATCACAAGAAAAAAAGTCTCGTAACAACTCTTCTACTTCTGTACTTATTTTGTTTTCTAAAAACTTTCGAGTAGTTTTAATAGCATGAAATGCATGAGGACGATCACATTTCCAATAATATATATTCTTTCTTCCCATCTTTTTATTTTTCAATAATTTCATTTTTTCTTACTTGTATATCGCCATATTGTAGCTACAATTCCACCAATAACTGTTTGTATTACCGAACAAAACACAGAAGGAACAGCAACTAAAGGAACTAAACTAGGAAAACTATTACGGGCTAATATCGCGGCAAGCCCTCCATTCTGCATACCTGTTTCACATGAAATAGCCTTTGCTTTTGCTTTATCATATTTAAATAAACGAGCTAAAAGATACCCTAATCCAAAACCTAAAGAATGTAAAATAGCAGCTGCTAAAAATAAAGTTCTAGCATATTCAACTAAAATATCTTTTCCTTCTATTACTGCTGGCGCTATGATCCCCCCAGATATAAAGATTATTGCCCAAGTCGACAAAACAGGTCCCGTTTGTCCTAACTTTCTAACAATAGATGGAAATTTATAGTTGATAAATACTCCTAAAGACACTGGGATCAATACTATTTGAATTACATGTAAGAACATACTCCAAGCATCAACATGTACATATTGCCCTGCTAACAATTTAGTTAACAATGGAGTCATTACAATAGCTAACAATGTAGAGACGGCTGTACTTATAACAGATAAAGCAACATTTGCTCTTGCAATATAAGCAATCATATTTGAAGCCGTACCTGCTGGACAAGAGGCTAATAACAAAAGACCAACTGCAAACTCAGTTGGTAAATTCATTATTTTCACAATCAACAATCCAGATAAAGGCATTACCGTATAATGAACAACAGCAGCAACTACAACAACTTTAGGTGTACGAAATAAAGAAATAAAATCCTCAACTTTTAATGTCAAGCCCATACAAAGCATAACTGTAGCTAAAGCCCATGTCATCCAATTCCCATACGTAAACCACATAAAAGCATTAGGGAAGAAAAATCCTATAACAAAAGCTAAAATTATCCAAACCGCATAGAAATTAATAAAATAATCAAAAAACACTCTCATAATATCATTTTTTGTATCTAGTTAATATTACATATGATGAACACACTAAATAGATGTATTCTTTTAGAATAGAAATATAGGTATCTACCCTATAGTTTTAAACAGAGATAACTATAAGTCATTTAATTCTATTATTAATACTTAAAAACTAAAATAAAACAACTTATGCTTTAGACTGAACGGATTCCCTTAATCCTATGGTTTATAACTCATTAAATCATTAATAATAGTAGTTATTTTCTCTAAAGGATACTTATGCACTAAGAAGAAGTGTTGTTTCTTTATATCTGATGGATTCCACTCATTATATCCTTTGTCATCAGAATTAAATCCACCTGGGCCAATCACATAAAAATAGTCTTCTGGATTACGAACTGCTACTAATACAGCAGTTTGATCCCAAGACTGTCTAGTTTTACTGACAGTATCCTTATAAGTTTTACCATTATATCTATATCCCCATGCAATAGGACTATCATCGTCATTAGATTCAAATAAACTTTTACCAGTAAGAACATCTTTACCAATTTCAAAGCCACTAAAGATAATTGGAGTAGGCCAGTTATCAAATACATATTTTGCTGCTTCAGGGTGTTTATATACGTTAAATTCCCTCCCCGAAGGAAATACACCAGCCATACTTACCATTTTTTTTACTTTTAATTTCACTAAATCCTCTCCATTCAGAACAGAATATTTATCAGCAGATGATTGCAGCAAAGCTTCAAGATTTGACATAAACCCAACAGTAACAATAGTTACACTTCCATCTGGAGATTGGGATAAAATTTCCCTATACAAATTTACAGCAGAGGGATAATTTTTCCCCTTTTCATAATATTGAGGAAACTGATTTAATATTTTTTCATTCCAAACATTCTTCGAAAGAAAACTCGGTGCAGTCTTTACAGCTTCACCTACAGGTATATAACCTTTTTTATAATATTTATTATATAAATCAATAGTTGGTGCTATCAATGGGTGTGCATCACTAGCTATACAGGCCAATAATTCACACTCTCCTTTATCTACTAGGGAGTGTAGCATTGCAATAGCTCCAATATCATCGTAATCAGGTCCCATATCAGTGTCAAAGATAATCTGTGTATTATTTTTCCCACACAAAACATTTAAGTTCATACTATAAAAGAAGCAGAGTATAATTGTTATTTTTTTCATTTTTTAATCTTATTTATAAGTTTTCTCACGTAAAAAAAATATTTTATCTGAATTAATAATTCAATAGTCCCATATTATCTATGACTCCATTTAATCCTGCAGATCCTCCCCCTTGATAACCAAAACTAGCACCATAAATATCTGGAGTTATCCAAAAAGAGTATAATGCTCCGTTTTTCAAATAAAACCGAATCTTTATTTTCTTACCACTCAGATTTACAAGATCTTTAACATTCTTCCATTCTACTTTATGAAGGGTTTTATCAGTTGCTATCGGAATACAATTTACGGCCTCATATCCTGGTATAACATGATTATTTTCATCAAGAATCTCTGCACGAAGACATCCTTTTTTTGAGCTTACATTAACAAACAAATATTTCCCATCGAACTTAAGAAGACGTGTAGTTAAATAGCCTTCCTTATTACCTATTTCTAGTGAAGCAAAACCATCTCTACGCAATGTAGCAAGGCCAATACTAGCTCCAGTATACATACTTTTATTGCCATCTGTAGCTATTCCCGAAAATCCTGTGTATGGAAAGTAAAGACTATCACCTTTTACTAAACAAACACCCGTTGTTCCATGAATATACCCTTTGTCCCAGACTCCATCTTTTCTTGATGCGGCAATAAAAGCTTTCCGATCAGGTCTATGCCAATGAAAGCCATCTCTGCTATAGCCTAATTTTAATTCTGTTATTTTTGGCTCTTTTTGTTTTTCACAGATGTTATTACTTGGACCTAAATGGATATAAAATTCTCCCAGCAAAAGACTTTCATAAGCAATAGCATTTAAACTATAAAGTTGAGCTTTATCTCCAATTCTTGGATCAGGAAGATCTAAACTATCTGCCCTTATCCAATCTACAGCATTTTCCCAGTCCCATCCATCTAAAAAGTTATCAGCCTCTAAATACATACGTGAGCGAGGTCCAGAGTCAGACTTCTTTATACTAAAGATCCATTTTTCTCTAAAAGGGTTATAAAAGAATGAAGAATAATCTCCTTGGTTACTGTTAACCTGAATAGATGGAGACCAAGTGGTTCCATCAGAAACAATCAAACTATGTCTTCCTTTAACTTTGTCTTTCGTTCTACGATCCGTTAAATATTTTATTCGCTCTGAATCATTTGCGGCATTTAGATCTAGCCATATAGAATTATCCTCTCCTGCTTTACTTATACCAGCTTCTAAAATAATGTTTGATTCTTTTTTATTTATTGATGGTTTTTTCCATGAATATATATCCTTACTCGTAGCAATAGCTAATGCCCCTCTCCAACCTGCAGTATAAAACATTTTATATAAATCATCTAATGGGTCATAAAACACACCTCCATGACCTAGATATGTAACATCTCGGTTCTCCCCTTTTTTCCCTTCTTTTTCATAAGCTGATGTTGCATATACTACAGGATTACCCAGGTATTTTGATGCTTGATGAAATTTACGTTCTAAAGAAGTTTGTTCAATAAGAAAATCATCAACAAACAACTGTCTTCCAACAGATATATTTATATACTTTGGTGGTGATTCTAAATATGGAACAATTTGCGGTTTTTCAGATTTTAGATCAATAGACTGAGGAGGCCAAATTGAAGGTATTTGAATACCATTATATAAAACTTCTCCTTTTTCATACTGTTTTTGATATTTATCTTGAGCGGACACATACAATGATAATAATACAAAAAGAGAGAGTAATATGAGCTTTAAGTTATTCATCTTCTTTCCAGTTAACGATTATTAGATTTAAGTTCTGACAGTTTAACACGTGAAATTCCTATTTCTTCCTTATTCAATGAATAAGATATATAAAGCCAACCATTTTTGATAAAAGAACTCGAGTAAGCAAATCCAGGATTACGTCTAGTTATGCCATCAAACCTATAAGTCTTTGGCGCTCCAACTCGTAATGCATATGCTTTATCGAACACATAACCATCTTTGCTTACACTAATTGTTATCGGATCTCTATCAAGATAAATTGGTTTATCAAATTCATATGCAATCTGATTCCCTATAAGATAAACTGTTCCATCCTCTCCTTTTACTGCTTCTGTACGACTTGGAGCATCAGGAATATCTGTTGGATACGGTGTAGGCCACCCTCCCACACCATCATTAAAACTAACATATAGTCGGTTATTATGAGTAGGTTGCTGAGGCCATCCATGAGATCTTAATAAAAGCACTTGCCTATTATCACTAGCTCTATAAGTAAAACTTTCTATTAAGTTTTCCCCATCTACTCCAGGTCTTTGAACTCCATCATTTGCGTTTGCCCACCAACTAATCTGATCGGATTGTTTATACCATTCATTTAATTCATTTGCTAAAGGGGTTACGAAACCAGCATTGGGTAAATCTTTCATAAAATCGGGTAATTCAGCTTTACTCGGTATTGTTCTAAGTATAAACGGAACACCTAAAGATCCATCCGAGTACACCTCTCTTGCTAGTGGATAATTCCATTCTCCTGTAACAAAATTATATACAATTGCATATAATTTTCCTCTAATGATTGACCATCTATCAGGAGTCAGATGAGGCCCATTATCAGTAGCACTCTCAGGTTCAACAGGGCAAGGTGGATCAAATAGAACTTTAGGTTCGCTCCATTTACCCCATCCTTCTGAACTTGACATTAAAATACGTTGACCAGGACCATCTTCTCCATAAGGATGATTCCCCCACATTATATAAAATTTGTCTTGATAATCAATCATTGCAACAAAATGATTAAAAGCACCTTCTTCACGAGTTGAAGGTTGCCACACAATATCATGTTCTCCTTTTGATAGAATTTCAAACCCAGCGCCATTTAAGTAATCTTTTGTTGGCATTTTGTAATTCCACATAGGTACCACAGGAACTCCTTTCTTTGTATACTTAGTCGTCACTATTGTTTTTGTCCCAAAATTAATAGTCGTTTCTTTCAATTCTGGATTATTAGGTTGATCTACCTTCGAATCGGCAGAACATGCTACACTTATAGTCAAGATCAGAAGTAAAAAGATATTCATCATTTGTCTGTTATATTTTATTTTAATAGCCTTCATTTTGTTCTAATTTTAACCCTATATTTGAATCAATTGCTGATTGAGGAATTGGCCACCACTGATGAAAATCAGCAATTGAAGTTCTTGTAATTTGACGAATACTATATTTTCTCACTCTTTCAACTAAAGTACCAGTTCTAACAAGAGTTCTTCTTCTCGGTTCTTCAGTTATTAACTCTCGAGCTCTTTCATCTAATATATAATCTAAAGTTACCATATTAGGAGTTATTAATTTAGCATTAGATCTTGATCTCACCTCATTTATATCTTTTGCTGCTTTTTCTAGATTTCCTTTTCGAAAATATGCTTCAGCTCGTAACAGATATGTTTCAGCTAAACGATACACCATGAAATCCTGATAAGTCCTACCCATCCAAGGCACTCCAGTATTTGTTAGTTCTCCTTTGTTTCCTTCAATTTTCCTAATCTGTGGATATATATTTTGCATAGTATCTACTTCTGCTGTTTTAGGTTCAACTAACTTTCCAAAGTATATAGATTTAGGATTCGTATAACGGAACTCTCTACGGATATTATGGATTGAGTTTCGTATATCATTATCCCAATTATCGTTCCATATTTGATAAAGGAAATATGGAGTAGGCCTTACTTGTCCTCCACCTTGTCCCAAACTATCCACAGCAACCATTCCTGAACGTCCGTTAGGGTCTGTCAATCTTGTGTACCATGGCCCCCAATTTCTAAGCCTATTATTACCGTTACTTCCTCCTTGTCCACCTTCAGTCATATCTTCTATCTGCCACACATATATTGATTCTAAATTTCCTGAACTTCTATTTTGATTTCCATCTCTAAATAAATCAGAAAACACATCGCCTGGAAGATCTTTTTCTGATCCAAATCTCTCTCTCATTAATTGATATAATCCAGAATCAATTACATTACTTGCACTACTAATAGCATGATCATATAACTTTAAACTTATACACACTTCGGTAAGTAAGTGATCAGCTGCAGCCTTTACTATTCTACCTTCTTTTTCTTTTACTACAGTTTCTGGAAGCCATTGAGAGGCAAACTCTAGATCATCTTTTACAAATTCTAATATTTCATCTCTTGTAGATCTGAAAAAATCTGTTTTAGGTGATTCATAAATCACATCAACTAAAGGAACTCCTCCATACAAGTTTGCTAACATATTATAGGTATATGCTCTAAAAAACTTAGCTTCAGCTATAATAGCATTTTTCTTTTCTTCACTACTCCATTTCATCCCTCTTTGAGGATTCTCAGCATACGTTATTATTGTATTACATTGAAGTATCATATCTCTGTAAGCCCAGTCCCAAACCCAAGCTATTTGTTCAGCACCTGGAGTGAGCAATCTATAGTAATCATTTACGCTAGGTGTTACATGACCAAAGCTTGCAACATCAGTTCCAGCCTGCATTATATAAAAATATTTAACTTGATCACGTGCTGTCATTTCATCTCTTGCAGCTTTATGCAAAGCCGTTATATAATTCTCGAACCCATCTTCAGAAGATAAGACTTCATCCGTGCTTAAAAGAGACATTGGCTTTTCATCCAAAAAATCGCTACATGATTGTGTTAGTCCAAGTAAGCTAACATATATCAAACAAATTATAATATTAATTTTATGTTTCATATCTAGTATCTGTTTTATTACTTAATTAAAATCCAAATTTAAGTCCAAGGCTGAATGTTCTAGGTAAAGGATATAACGTGTTATCCTCAGGATTTGTACCCAACCAACCCGTGAATGTTACAAGATTTTTCCCACTCAGATAAATTGACAGATTATCTATTCCAATCTTTTTTAATATGTTTTTAGGTATTGAGTAAGATAAAGAGATATCTTGTAGTCGAATAAAACTTCTATCTATTGTCTGAACTGTACTATTAGATAATAATGAACTTCTTTCATTTGACTTATTCTCTTCTGTCCACCACCCATTATCATACATATTAGCTGGACGTAAAGGATTAGCATTAGAATTATAAAACTGACTTTTTAGAGCAACCCATCCTTGCATAGCATTTATAAAAAAAGAAAGTTGAAAATCTTTATATGTAAAAGTATTAGTTAATCCCCATCTGTATTTAGGCTGACCTGTTTGCCCCAATATTGCTCTATCATTACTAAGATCGTTTGTCACTCCATCACCATTTAAATCTTTATACTTTTCATCACCAACTCTAAAACCAGCCGGAATATCATCTCCTTCTTGATAAACCCCATCAAAAACATAACTATAAGCCACATTTATAGGATGCCCAATAAACCATCTATTACCAACATCATCATCTTCAACACCATCACCATCAGCATCAGTTCTATATAAATGGATTATTCTATTTTTATTTCTTGAAAAGACAAAATCTGTAGTCCATTGAAAATCTTTAGCTTTTATATTTATAGTACTTAAACTTAATTCTATCCCAGAATTTCTAACTAAACCTAAATTTGTCCAAGTTGATTTATACCCACCCATAATAGGGAGTGTACGCTCTACAAGTAGATCTTTTGTATCAAGATTATAATATTCTATTGTACCACTAATTCGTTCTTTTAAAAAGCTAAAATCTAAAGCGATATTTGTTGAATAAGTAGACTCCCATTTTAAATTCTTATTGGAAATATTTGAAGGATGAATTCCTATGGAAGAAGCACCCCCATCTCCATATACATATCTATTCATAGAAGCCAAACTAAGAGACTGATAAGGCGATATTGATTGGTTTCCCACAACACCATAAGAAGTACGTATTTTTAAAAAATCAATATACTTTACTTTTTTCATAAATGGCTCATCTGATATTACCCATGCTAAAGCTCCAGAAGGAAATGTAGCATATTTGTTGTTCTTTGCAAAAACTGAACTCCCATCTCGACGTACTGTAAATGTAAATAAATATTTATTTTTTAACCGATAATTTAATCTTGCCATAGAAGAGACTCCTGTTACTTTTGATGCATATGATGCAGGCAGATAAATACTCCCCAATTCTAACTTATTCCATCCAAACAAATCAGACTCTAATTGCCTGGACTCTACTGTTGTACGATCCTGAGTTTCTTTATTAGCACCCAAAAGTAAGGTTGCATCAAAACCATGATTCTCAATAGCAAATGAATAATTTAATATATTCTCTATAACCCATTCATTCCCTTTCCAGTTCATTTTAGAAGCAGAAGTGTTATTTGAATCTAAATATTTATCTTGTTTTGTAGCATTATAATTCCTTATCCATCTGTAGTTATGGGAGTAATTTACTCTATAGATTAAACCATCAACCTTAGGTATTTTCACTTCTGCATAAAAATTCCCCATAAGGTTATTTCTTACATATTTATTATCTATTAAATAAGCATCTCGCAATGGATTCTGTGAAACACCTTCATCCTCTGGAACTGTATATTGCGTAGGTGATCCATCTTCACGAAACCAAGTTCCAAATGGACTTTGCCTAGTCGCCAATGAAATATTGGGTTTAGTCCCTGATAAATCATTCTCAGAGAACATACTATTAACTCCCACAGTTAACCAATGCGTTATTTTAGTTTCTAAATTTAACCGAAACGCTGTTCTTTTTAAATTATCGTTATAAATTAACCCTTTCTCTTTTAACCAAGAGGCAGACATATAATAACTAGTATTTTCATTTTGTCCTGAAATGCTTAAATCCGAAGAGATAACACTTGCATCTTGAGAAATCATATCATAGGGATTTGTTATATTTCCACTCCTATAGTTTTCGGCTTCAGAAATAGTTAAAAATGTATTTATATCATTAGGATCAACATCTACACCATTTTGTTTCCGAACATCAATAGATTTTTGAATATATCTTTCAGGACTCAAAAGCTTAGGTCGTTTACTCCATTCTGACATTCCATAGAAAGTGTTAAGATTTATTTTAGGCTTTCCTGTTTTTCCTTTTTTTGTAGTAATTAAGATTACTCCATTTGCAGCTTTTGAGCCATAAATAGCTGAAGCACTTGCATCTTTTAATACTTCTATAGATGCTATATCATTTGGATTAATATCAACTTGAGCTCCATTAAAATAAGCCCCATCAAGAATAATTAGAGGAGAATTACTAGCACTTAGTGACCTTGGTCCACGAATTAAAAACGAACCACTTTGACCAGGCCTACCATTATCTGTAAATTGCACACCTGCAACTCTACCACGTAGAGCCTGTGTGAAATTTGTATTAGGAAGATCCTTTGTCTCCTCCATACTTACTTTAGAAACAGAACCAGTCAAATTCCTTTTTGATGCAGTTCCATAACCAATTACTACAAGTTCATCTAGTAATTCTAAGGATTCAGATAAAACGACTACTAAGTTTGTTTGACCAGTACGAACATCAATAATCTTATCCTCGAATCCTATATAGCTAAACTTTAGTTTAGATGTTTTTGCTTTTACATCTAAGGAAAACTTTCCTTCAATATCGGTTATAACACCTAATCCTGTTTCACCAATTGTTATACTAACACCAATAAGAGGAGAACCTCCTGCATCGGTTACTTTACCTCTAACACTTAAAGATTGTTGAGCCATTAAGTTACTTCCAATAAATATGAATAACATTAAGGAAATAAGACAAACTTGGATTTTTCTTTTGTTTTTCATGAATTAATATTAACAGTTAATAATTATTTTAATATCATATAGAAAGATATTCCCTAGTTTAGGGTAATAAGAAATAAAAAACTGAAATTTAAGTATAATAAGTACTTACGATTTCATTATTGTCAAACACTTAGTAAATTCATTTCATATAGTTATTCTTATATTTGATTCATTAGTTTAAGGTCAAAAACTAAGAACCATCTAGCATATTACAAACATATAAATCACTTATATGATAAACAAACCTAAATTTGTATTGATTTTATAATCCCAAAATTGTATTTTTAACACAAAAAACATATCAAATAACTAATAATCAATAAATTAAAAAACAAATAAATGAAAAAAATAACATTATTATTTCTTTTAATTAAAACTATGTCTAAGTCCGAAAAAAGACACTTCAAACTTTATACTAAACTGCAAAAAGGTAATAAACGCTATATGTATTTGTATGAGCTACTACTTCATTGTGACACGATAGAAGATGTATACAAAGCTTTTCATATAAAATATGGAGAGAAAAGCTTAACCGCTACATGTCAATACCTTTATGATCTATTAATTAAAATCCTTGTGTACTTAAATAAAAACAACGATATACAAAACTCCATTTTTGAACTAATTATGCAAGCTAACTTTTTATATCAGAGACATTTTATAGATGAAGCTTTTGAACCACTTTACAAAGCTAAACAGTTAGCAAAAAAAAATGAACAAGATATTTTATTAATGTTAATACGAAGAATTGAGATTTCATATATACAAGAAACAGGATTTAGGGGTCTAACAGAGAAAGCATTAGTAAAAAAACAGACTAAACTAATTGAAACACAAAAGTATACACGTAGTACTAATATGCATATATCCTTGTACTCTACACTTAAATACCGCTTAAAATCCTTAGACAAAATAAGATCAAAGAAGCAAAAAGAATTGATGAATGATTTGGTTCTGAGCGAGCTTAATTTGATTTCTAACAATTACTACCAAGGATTTGAATCAATGAAGTTACATTTACTTTTTCAAGCAACATATTATTTAAATACGGGCAGCTATAAATCAGCCATACGATATTATAATGAATTATTAAATATCTTTGATGAAAATGAACATATAAAAAAGAATCCTCCAATTTATTACTTAACTACGCTGGAAGGAATTATAAATAGTGTACTCACAGCCGGTTTATATAATGAAATTCCAGTATTTATTAATAAGTTGCAGAAATTACATAAAAAAGATCTTCAAAAAGATTTTTTACTTAGAGTAGAATGGTTAATAATATTTTCTAAAACCTTGTATTTACTACAAAAAAATAGCTATGTTGAGGCTAAAAATCTATTTTTTTATGATAATCAAATATTTTTCAAAAAAACAAACACATTACCAATAGAAGATAAGCTTAATTTACACCTTTGTTCAACAATTATATGTTTATACAATAATGAAATAAAACAAGCTAACACACATATGAGAAAAATAATAAGAGAAAGCAAGTTATATCAATTATTTCCGACTTATAGAATTGTACGTTTATTAAAATTACTCATAGATGTTGAATTGAACAATATAGAATTACTAGATAATGATATTCGTTCCATTAAGCGATCTTTTAGAAAAGACTCTCAAGCTTATTTAACAGAAAAAGTTATATGTAAATTTGTTCAAATGTACCCAATTCCTAACTATGAGAAGACAAGAAATAAATTATGGAAAAAATTAGAGAAAGACATATTAAATATTCGAAATAATAAATTTGAACACCAATTACTATATATGTTTGATTTTACGAACTGGATGGAAAGTCGATTGACAGGTAAGGAGTTAAGTGAAATCAAACATAACGGCTCATCACTTAATACATAATTTCACATAAGTTAATTGAAAGAATTGGAGTTCCTAACTTTACTTGGACAAACAGTTAAGGGATAAAATTTATTAGCTTTATCCTTATGAAACAAAGAAAAG
>CAZGUI010000058.1:0-15978 GCA_964528875.1 uncultured Bacteroides sp.
AGAATGAAATGAGTTGGAAAATAATCATCTTAATATATATTCTTTTTTAGTTGTTATATTAATTAAATCATACTATTTTATACGCATAACTAAAATGTTTTTTTAATTGATTATCGTGTGCGATAACGGAGTTATAATAATAAATTTAAATCTATGAAAAACAAAAAAAGAAGAAGGATGATTTATCTCAGAGACAAAACGAAATCTTTATTAATACTAACTTTTTTTAGTTTTGTCGTTAACTTAAATTCTTTAGCACAAAGTAAAACAGTATTTGGACTTGTTACAGATGCATCTGGTGAAGTGATAATAGGTGCAAGTGTTCTAGTGAAAGGAACAACTATTGGAACTATTACAGATTTTAATGGTAAATTTGAACTTAAAGGAATAGAGGAAAACTCGGTTATTAAAGTAAGTTTTATAGGTTATAAAACTCAAGAATTACCGATTAAAGGAAAATCAACTATCCAAATTGAGCTAATTGAGGACTCAGAAATTTTAGATGAAGTAGTAGTTGTAGGTTACGGGGTTCAGAAAAAGAGTGATGTTACAGGTGCAATGATACGTGTTGACTCTGAAGATTTAACTTCAAGACCAGTAGCTAACGCTTTTGAAGCTATGCAAGGTAAAGCTGCTGGAGTTGATATAACAAGCAATGAAAGACCTGGAGAAATAGGTACTATAACAATACGTGGTGTTAGATCCCTCAGTGCCAGTAATACTCCTCTATATGTTGTAGATGGTATTCCTTTAATGTCTAATAGTGGCATAGAAACGATAAACCCAAATGATATTGAAACAATAGATATTTTAAAAGACGCTTCAGCTACAGCAATTTATGGATCACGTGGAGCAAATGGTGTAGTATTAGTAACAACAAAACAAGGAAAAACCGGAAAGATGGCCTTAAATTATTCTGGTTCTTTTACGTCAGAAACGCTAAATGACTATTCTGACATGATGAATTCAGCAGAATATATCGACTGGAGACGTTGGTCGTATTATTATTTAGATCCAAAAAAATATCCAAGAGGAGATAAACCTACGAAAGAAAACGATTATGAAATTTTTCTAGGTGCAACAGATCCAACAGCATGGAAGAATATAGAACAAGGTTGGGTTAATTCAACATGGGACGGAACAAAAGTTTCTACGACAAATTGGAGTGACATGATAACACAAACAGGTATATCTCATGAACACACTCTTAGTGCTAGTGGAGGTGCTGAAAAAGTAAAAGGATATGCTTCTGTAGGCTTTTTGGATAATAAAGGAACTGTAAAAGGTCAATCTTATAATCGCTATACTATGAAACTTAGTCTAGATACAGAACCCACAAAATGGTTTAACTTAGGTCTCAATGTGAATGGCTCATATAGCGAACAACAATATGGTTCTTCAGCTACGTCTGTAGGACAATTAATAAGAGGTATCCCTGCAAATTTATATGCCGCATCTACTAGCTTATTTCCTTATGCTAAGCCTTATGATGAGGAAGGGAATCGTATTGAATATCCTGGGGGTGATGATAAAGTAAAAAATATAGCAGAAGAATGGCTACACAGTGAAAATGAACGGCGTATTTTTAGAGCCATTGGAAGTTTATATGCTCAATTAGATATAGGAGAACTTTACAATCCATTAAAAGGATTAAAATACAGGTTTAATTTTGGCCCTGATTTTCGTTTTTATCGTAATGGAACTTTTAGAGATGATCAATCGATTAGTAGTGAAGGGAAAAACAGAGCTTCTCTATCAAAAAGTAGTGATTTTTCATGGACTTTAGATAATTTAATATATTATGATAAAGAAATAAAGAAACATTCTTTTGGGCTTACTTTGCTGCAAAGTGCAACTAAATATAGATTTGAAGACTCTTTTATGGCTGCTGAAGGTATTCCATTAGAAAGTGCAAAATGGAATGCTTTAACAAAAGACAACATCTCTATGTTGGATGATTGGCGCAGTTCATTAATAGAAAAACAATTATTATCTTACATGTTTCGCTTGAATTACGATTATAACAAAAAATATCTATTAACTGTTTCAGGACGTTGGGATGGAGCATCTCAGCTTGCAGATGGAAATAAATGGGCGTTTTTTCCTAGTGCAGCTTTAGGTTGGAGAATCGATCAAGAAGAGTTTTTGGAAAATATCAATTGGGTTAACCAATTAAAACTACGTATTGGGGTGGGAGTTACAGGAAACTCAGCTATCGATCCATATCAAACTAAGGGAGGAATTGTTTCATTGTATTATCCTTTTGGATCCTCATTATCTCCAGGATATGCTGCATCAGAACCTCTTGTTGGAGGAGGCTCTATAACATTAGCAAATAAGAACTTGACATGGGAAAAAACCACACAATATAATATTGGTGTGGATTACTCTATATTAAATGGACGGATTACAGGAATAATAGACTTTTATACTTCACACACTAAAGATTTATTAATGGCAATGAGTATTCCATCACTAAATGGTTATACTAGTACTTTTGCAAATGTTGGTAAAACATCAAATATAGGGTTAGATATAACTGTAAATACAATAAACATAAAAAGAAAAAATTTTGAATGGTCAACCGCAATAAGTGCTGCATGGCAAAAGGATAAAATAGATGAATTAGCAAACGGAAAAGAAGATGATATAAATAATAATTGGTTTATTGGTCAGGCTTTAGGGGTTATTTATGGTTATGAATCAAATGGATTATGGAAAGAGGAAGATACTGATTTAATGAAAGAATATAATAAAAATGGGCATTCGTTTCAGGCTGGTATGGTACGACCTGTCGATCAAAATATGGATAACAAGATAGATCCTAATGATGATAGAGTAATTATTGGACATACACGTCCACGCTGGACTTTAGGCATGAGTAATACTTTTTCTTTTTATGATTTTGATATTTCAATTATGTTATATGGACGTTTTGATTATATGGTTGATACTGGTGGTGAATGGCAAGGTGGAAGATATATGCAAAGAAAAATAAATTATTATAATGAAAATAACCCTAATGCTGAATATCAGAAACCTATATATAATATTGGTGGAGGCGATCCCTATTTTAGAATATTAGGCTATAAAAAAGGAGGTTTTCTAAAAATTAGAAATATATCTCTGAGTTACAATGTTCCACAGAAATATACAAAACATTGGGGGCTATCAAATCTGAAAGTTTACATACAAGCAAAAAATCCAGGTAGAATTTTTTCTAAAGTAAGCTTCTTAGAATTAGATGCATCACAAGCATATAACTCAATATGGAATAGGGGATTTACATTTGGAATAAATGTTGGATTTTAAATTAAACAAAAACTATGAAACTATATAATAAAATAACATATCAAGTATTTATAATAATATTAAGTATTTTAATGACTTCTTGTAGTGATTTTCTAAATGAGAAATTAACAACACAACAAAATACAGATCATTTTGACACTCCTGAAGGAATAGATAAATTATCTATAGGAGTATATTATAATTTAAGATTTCATTTTGCAAAAGAATGGGCTTGTGCAACAACAAATTATGGAACAGATGAATTTCGTGTTGGAGGTGATGGTTCTAATGTTTCATGGAATAATTATGATGGAAACTTTCAATCACAAGTAGTAAGCAACTCAACAAATATGTATGATGTTTGGGATGGAATGTATATTGGAATAAATAATGCTAATCTTTTGATTAGCAAAGTAGAATCTGAAAGCTATAAAGGAACCAATAAAGAAACATACTTAGGTGAAGGTTATTTTTTGCGTGGATTTAATTATCTAAAATTAGTATCTCAATATGGTGGAGTACCATTGAAACTAACACCAAGTGAAACACCAGAGTTAGAGTTTTCACGTTCAACTTCTGAAGAATGTTTAAATCAAATAATAAATGATTTGACAAATGCCTATAACTATTTACCCAAAACTGCCTCTGCAATAGGAAAATTATCTAAAGATGCTGCTGCACATTTTCTAGCTAAAGCGCATCTATTACGTGCTAGCGAAATCAATAATTCGTGGAATGACAAAACAAAAAAACAAGATTTGATTGAAGCTTTAGCTTTAGCAAAAGAAGTGATTTCTCATAGAAAATTAGCTACTGATTTTTCTGATTTATGGAATTATACTGAGCCTAATGGAAAAAACGAACAATTAGATGAGGTATTATTAGCCGCTCAGTTCTCTTCAGATAAAGCAACTGAAGGTGCAAGTGGAAATCAATGTCATCTTTATTATGTTTCTGTATATAGAGATTTACCACATATGCAGCGTGATATTGCTGGAGAACGGGAATATCAGCGATTAAGAACAACATACTATATGTACAATGTCTACGATATGGTGAATGATTCTCGTTTTTGGAAAAGTTTTAAAACAAAATATGCGATAAACAATCCTGCTAAAGATTCGAATTATGATTATGGTGATTTAGGTATTATGTATGTAATAAATCGTCCTGGTGATAATCGATTTGAAAATGTATTAGTTAAAGACAAAGTAATATACGAGACGACAAATAAAATTATTCCAAGTGTATTTATAGCATATCCAAAAGATCGCAATAATGAAAATGATGTTGCACTATATGATTATCCGAACAGATATTGTACACTTAACAAATATATAGATGGATCACGCGAATCAAGGGATAGTAGAGTTGGATTTCGTGATGGCATTCTAGCTCGTTTAGGTGAAACATATCTAATTGCAGCAGAGGTTTTGATTCGGCAAGGGAATTATAAAGAAGCTTTATTCTATCTTAATACTCTTCGTCAACGTGCTGCATATAAAGATGGAGAAATTCGTTCTGAATACTGTGATGGTGGGGCAGCTTATAATGAAAAATCTCTTGGTTATAAAAATGATAATGTCAATTCGTATTTTGCTGAAAATTCATACTATGAATCCAATAATATACCGTACACTACAAAGCCCACAACACTGGAAATTACTGATATTAAAAACCTTCCGATAGAAGATGAAAATATTATAAATAAATTAGGGTATGCTTCTGATTATGATAGAATGATGTGTCTCTTATTAAATGAAAGGTCAAGAGAGCTTTGCGGAGAGTTTTATCGGTGGGAAGATTTATCTCGAACAAAAACATTAGTTAAAAGAGCAAAAGCTTTCAATCCTGATGCTGCTTTCAATATACAAGATCACCATAATCTTCGTCCTATTCCACAAACCTTCTTAGATGCAATTCAAAAAGATGGTCACGCTTTAACAAATGAAGAGAAAAAAGCAGAACAAAATCCAGGGTATTGATTCTTGTTCTTTTATGATTATATTAATTAAACAACTTCAATATATTCTTCTTTAATGCATTAGAGTTTCTAACTTTTTTTAGAGAAAATTGTGTAAGGAAAACCACACACTTTTTGTTTCCATATATTATAAAAACAAGACAAAGATACAATAAAGAAGAGGGTGGTCCATATATGGTTTGGACACACCCTCTTGAATTTTATCTTTAGTTAAGATTTAAGATTAAAACGTTATTTGTATTCTACCTTGTAATGAGTGTGCATAGGTATCTTCCAAATATAAATTATTGATGTTAGAGTAACCATAATTAAGCATTACTCGTGCATGTTTATTTACGTAATAATTTAAACCAACTGTATAAGAGTTGACAATTCCACCTCCAATACTATAGTTGAAGTTAGCTCCTTCAACACCTGGCCCCTTATTGCTTTCATAGAATTTGCCATTAAAGAAAGTTCCGTCAACAGCATTTAGGTTTGTATGACTAAATCTAGCAACAAGTTCTAAAGAACCTTTTGTTTTACTGGGTCTATTTACTGCTTCATATCTGCTATAGTTATATCCATCACCTAAAATTAAGAAACCTGCTTGAACATATGCACCACTAAAGTTTCTGTTACCAAGTGTACTTCCAAACCAGTTTTCCCAAGCTTCCAAGGTTTGATGTGACCAAATACCACCCAATTGATCTTCAAATAATTTTTGGTTGTCACGTTTTCTTTCTACATACGAACCTGTATATTCTGATTGAATAAAGAATCTTTTATGTGCAAGTAATAATTCTGCATTGTATCTTATTTCTTTTCTTGCATGAGTTACATTAGCATTTAAGAATTTGTAATTATCTACTACAGTCTCAAGCGAAGATTGATAGTCAATGTTTCTATTGTAGTCATCATCATCACCGTCAAAGCCATTCGCATCAGCTGTTCTAAATGATATACCACCTCCAACATGTAATATTAGATCATTGTTTATCTGAGGATTTAGTACAAAACGACCACTTACTCCCCATCCACTATCACCTCCTAAAGAGCTCTTATTCATATTAGAAGCATAAAGGGCTGCTCCTCCCCATAATAAGTCATTATAGGCTCTATATTCAAGACTCAATCTACGGCCTAATGCAAGAGCTAATTGAGGAGAAGAATGACTGATAAAATGTAAATCAGAAGTACTCTTTACTCTTTCCATAGAAAAAGGTGCAACAAAATTACCAATTCTTAAGGATGAACGTTTGTTGATATTCCATCTTGCAAAGATATCCTTGAATTCTACCTTTTTATCTGCAAAGTCCAAATCTATTTTCAAATCAAATTTATTTTTGAATGAAGCAAACAAATTCACTCTTACTTCACCAACTTTAACTCCTGAACTCATATCTGTTTTATCATTAATATAATGAGCTCCATCCAATGTAAGTCGTCCTCCGGCACTGATGGTGATATCCTTGTTTTCAAGAGTATGACTTACAATATTAGACTCTCTATCAGAATCATGATACGATTGTGCTTGTATAGTAAATGCAGTCGCAGTTAATACAGCTATACTTAATATAATTTTTTTCATTATTTTATTTTTTAAATTTCCAATTTATCTACCATTCCCCCCATCAATTTTATATCCTAATTCGTCTAGGACTTCTTGAGGTGTTTTATTATTTCCTATAATATTTTTGGGACGAACACCCTGATCGATATAGAAATTTATAGTCATTTCAGATCTATTTGTAAACATAGCATCTGTAAGAGGACGAACTGGTTTTCCATCTTTATCAAAGCCATATCTTAATCCATAATATTTCTTCATCTGCTCTGGAGAGTCAAAGGAATATGCATGTATCTTAAGTTCAGCTTTATGTGTTAGATCAGCTTGCCATGGAAGAAGTATATCATCATAGTTATTTGGTGCACCGGAAATACTTGGTCCAGTATAGTGAGCTTTATTTTTCACTGCATAATTGATTGCGTCAGCATAACTTCTGGGCGAAGCATCGTTTTGAAGAAATCCATCACCAAGCCACAATAAGAAACACATTGGGATTTGTCCTTTAAATACATCTGCTGATGTTTGTAAACTTTGTTTAGAGAATGTTTGCAAAATTACTTTTCCATTTGTATTTCCCACATTCACCTTTCCATCAGCTGTATAGTATGGAGCATTTTCCGGTTCAGGTTTTGTAATAATATTCCAACCTAAACGATCTAAAAGATCATATGTTTCTTGTTCAATTTCAGGGAACATCCAAGCTTCTTTGAACTCAATATATACTCCTGGTCTATTTCCATTATCATAAGGATCTTCTTCATAATAGAAAGTGTATTTTTTTGTTGTTTCGTTATAATCATACTTTCTCTTTCCATTTTCCATAGCAATCCTCTTTCCACTAGCAATCATAAAGACATCTTCAAGAGTTAAAACGCCTTGTCCGGCAAATCCGGGTCTTGCTTGATTAAGAGAAGACGTATTAAACCATGATCCTGCATCTAATGCCATTAATTCTTTAAATGTAAGGTCATAAGTAAACGCATCTTGTCTATCTGGATATACCATTGCAATATCTGTAGTTCTTTGAAGATTGTCATCGTGAAGAGCTAGTAATACACCATCAGAAGATCTTTGAATGTCAAGCTCTAGATAATCCACTCCGATATTTCTTGCCCACTGATAGGCTACTTCAGTTTCTTCAGGTACCCAAAAAGTAGAACCTCTGTGTGCTATCACTGCATTATCAGGCACATAATCTCTAACCTTTATTAATTCTGCAGGTAAAATATCTACATGCATTTCTTTCATTATCTCTCTTTCCGATCTATCAGGCATATCTTCATCACAAGACGATAATCCCAATAGAGCCACACCAATACTTAGTAAGGTGCACTTTGTTGAAAACTTTCCAATCATAATGTTTTTCAATTAATTAGTAAATAAAATTTTATATCTATATCTCAAATTATTTTTCAATTCTAAGGTTCCTTTTTTCTCTGTTCCATGTAGTTGCAGATAGTAACATGGCTAACACACATGAAATAATTAAAAGGATAAATACATGATCCCAGCTAAAATGGTCTATCAGGTATCCTATACCTATATTAGCTAACAATGCTGTTCCTATGAAGTAGCCAAGAAAACCAGTTAATCCGGCTGCTGTACCTGCTGCCTTTTTAGGTACTAAATCGATTGCTTGAACACCGATAAGCATAACAGGTCCATAGATTAAAAATCCGATAGCAAACAAAGCTATATTGTATATCAGCATATTATGCGTTGGATTTTTCCAGAATACGATAACTGCTATAAGAGTTAATGCCATATAAATTATGGTTGCAGGTGCACGTCTTCCTTTAAAAACTTTATCTGATATCCATCCACAAATAAGTGTACCTGGAATACCTGCAATTTCAAAAGTAGCCCATGCTACTCCAGATTCTGATGTAGATAATCCAATAGATTTGTAGTATGCAGGAACCCAATCAAATATTCCATATCTTACCAGATAAACAAATACATTAGCAAATGCAATCATCCAAAGCATTCTATTATTAAATACATGCTCAAATAGAATCTCTTTAATGCTAAATTCTTCTTCAAATTTTTCTGTGTAATTTGCAGGATAATCATTTCTGTATTCTTCAATACTTGGTAGTCCACAAGATTGTGGAGTATCTCGAATTAATATATAGCCTATAGCTGCAAAAACAAGAGCTACTATTGCCGGAAAGTATAATGTACTATGAAAATCGACAAAAAGAGCAAGGCCTAAAATTGCAATAGGTCCCACTAATGCTCCTCCTATATTGTGAGCCGTATTCCATATAGCCATTTTAGTACCACGCTCACGTAATGAAAACCAGTGAGCCATTACTCTACCACAAGGAGGCCAACCCATTCCTTGTGCCCATCCGTTAATAAACAACAGAATGTACATTATTGTTATTGATGAGGTGAAAAATGGAATGAACCCCATCATTATCATTATTCCTGATGAAATAACCAGACCTAATGAAAGAAAGATACGAGCATTACTTCTGTCTGAAACGCTTCCCATAACAAACTTACTTATACCATAAGCTAGCGAAACAGCTGAGAGAGCTAAACCTAAAGAAGCATGAGAAAAGCCTTTCTCTTCAAGAAAAGGTATTGCTAAAGCAAAGTTTTTTCTTATTAAATAATAACCTGCATATCCCAAGTAAATACCTAAAAATACTTGTATCCTCATCCTTGTATAAGTTGATTTCACTTTCTCTTTTGGCAACAAAGGTTTGTGTACTGGTGGTTTTAAAAATTTAAACATTTTTTTTGTGAATTAATTGTGATAATTATTTATATGAATTAAATATTGACATATCAAATGACCCCTAGGATTTACAATAAATAGAGTTTAATAGTTCCGATAAAAAGTTTTTTTTCTTCATTTTGTTTCCTTTTATAGTATTAGTCTTAAGTTAAATGAAACTAGACACAATAAGTTGGTCAACAGCAATCATAGTTTGAATTGGTTTATAGCTCTTATTTATTATATTATTAAATTTCACCATTTATTAAATAACTCTATTTTATTGTAATATTTACAAATTTTTAGTTTATAAAAATCAAAAAAGATATCCTCGATCACATATTTTGAAAACGAAAAATAAAGATGAAATCATCTAGTTATCCATTTTACAGTGTGATAAATACAATAGAAAACAACAAAACACTGATGTAACTACATATTTAGAATATTATTTATTTAGAATGTCATGGAGCAAGATTATCAACACATACTTAAATCTTTTATTCTTTTGAAAAAAAAGATAGTATGTATTAGAGCTCCCATTCTGCACTACAATTTAATCCATTAAGGTTATTTTGAATATTTACGAGAAAAGTATTCAATTGTTGTAGATACGCTTAGGTAATCTTATACGATGATGTGTGTTTCTCATTTTATAGTATTAAACTCAATTAATCTAAACATTTTCTTAAAAGACTCACTCTTTTAGTATAAATAAGAGTTTTCTCAATCTTTTTACTTTACAAATCAAATAGCCTAGTTCTTTTTCATTTTCAACCATTTTAAATAGTCTATTTTTATATTAAACTTACAAATATTGAAAAGAAACGTTAAAGTAACCACTCGTGAAACTTAAAAACAGTCCTTTGTTCCGCTCTTCTCTCACTTTATATATGAAGATAACTAAAAATCAATAAAACAACAATTAAAACACAAATAAAGTTTCGATAGGTTTCAATAACATATAAAACCCTATAAAAGAATAAGTTACGAAATAAATCTCATAAGAACTTCAAGTAAATAATAATATCAAATTATTTAATTATCGAAAAATATGCAGGAAAGATATAATCTCAGAAATTGAATTAAAACACAACGAAACATCTACCGAAACATAATGCTTTCGAAAATACAACTGTATTGTATGTGTGTTGTAAATAGACATACTTAGTATTTATATCTATACACTTATAATTCTGATTCTAACACCTTAATTATATAGGTTAAGTATATACTGAAACAGATGTAAATTTTCTTTTCTTACTTTAATACACCTAAACATCTAAAAACAGATAAAATAAGTCTTGTTCATCTCCGCTTTAATGTGCCACAGAAAATTTATAGACCAAAGAATAAAAAGTAAGTTTATAGCTAACGATATAAACGTAATAGTACTTGTAGGAGTAGGAGGAAAGAATAGTTTAAAACAAATAGCCTTTCTGTTGATTCTCTTTATAGTAGTGTAGTTATTCTCTCCTAAAAAAGGAAAGCTAATTTTCAACCCTGCTTTATTCAGCTCAGATTTATTTTATGATTATCTTTGCCAACAAATTTAGAATCATGTTAGAACGCATTTTACCCTATGAAACAGAACTTTTCTACTTAATCAATGGACATCATCATCCATGGCTAGATCCTATTATGTGGTTATTATCTAATACCATTCTATTGATTCCATTGATTGTTTTCATGGTAATCATAAACAAAAATAAAAAAGATAATCAGATTATATTACCACTTTTTTTCGCCTTAGCTTTCGTCTTTTTACTAGGTGATTTTTTCTCCTCTACAATTATAAAACCTAATATACAACGTCTTAGACCAACTCATTATCCAGGAATTCAAGAATATGTCCTTACTGTATATGATTATGTAGGAAAGAAGTTTGGCTTCCTTTCAGGACACGCAACAAACTCAATTGGTTTTGCGACCTTTTCTTCTTTGCTTTTAAGAAAAAAAGGTTATTCTTGGGGAATATACATTTGGGCACTTGCCGTTTGTTATTCTCGTGTATATCTTGGGGTGCACTTTATTTCCGACCTAGTGGCCGGCTCTTGTTTAGGACTAGCTATAGGCTGGTTAGTCTATAAACTTTATCAAGCTTATGTTTGTAAAGTGCATCCTAAAAACTCATCTGTCCAAGAGAAGTTAATCAACGGTACAGTAATCTTTATATTTATCCTGCTTGTTATTACTACTTTAAAGACTGAAGGTCTTATATAAGGTCTATTTAAACCAATAATATTGCTTCAGTACACAGAAAGCTAATCACTATTTATCAAGGTGTAGACAACTTTAGTCCTATGATAGATATAATAAGTGTGCTAATAAAAAAGATGCGTGTGAAAGTTGTAGGTTCCTTGAAAACAAAAATACCAACTAACACACTGCCTACAGCTCCAATACCTGTCCATACGGCATAAGCTGTACCTAAAGGAAGCGTCTGAGTGGCTTTAACTAATAGTGCCATACTTATAGCTAGTGCTACAAAGAAACCGGCATACCACCAATAAACATCTATACCATTTGCTTCTTTTGCTTTCCCTAAGCAGAAAGCAAAAGTTACTTCAAATAATCCTGCTATAACTAATATAATCCAATTCATTGCTTTTATATTTTATGCAAATCTAGGAAAAGTAATGCTCTTTATATTTTACAAATGATAAATAATCCTGTTACCGAATTTGTCTGCGAATGCGGCTTAAACTCACTTGTGTAATACCTAAATAGGATGCTATATACTTTAATTGTACTCGAAGTAGTAAGTCGGGAGTCTCTTCTAAAAGAGTTTCATATCGTTCCAGTGCAGTTTTGAACTGACTGGAGATTAATCGTTCTTCCGTTTTAAGCAATTCCAACTCAGCAAACTTACGTCCCCAGTTAGCCAAAGAAATGTCACTATAGAACAACTCTTTTAAATGCTCTGTTTTCAACTCAAATAAAATACAGTCTTCTAAAAGTTCAATACTTTCATAACCTTTTTGATTGGCTATATAACTTTTCATTGAAACAATAGTATCGCCTTCTTTGCCAAACCAAAAAGTGATTTCCTTGTCAAGTGTGTCTGTATATGCTCTTACTATTCCTTTTTTTATAAAGTATATGTTCTGTTCAATTTTATTCGATTCAAAGAGAAAAGTCCCCTTTGGATAAGTTACTTCTGAAATATTCTCCATCAAAAGAGCTTTAGATTGTTCCGGTAGGGGGTATATATTATTTATAATTGAGTTGATAGTCATTCTGTGATTTTTTATTTATGAGTGAAGTTAAGCAAATCTTATTTTATTCTTGGAATTCAGAGAAAGATATTCATTGAGTTAGACTAAAACAGTTCTCCATTTTATATAAATCTCTAATAAGGTAAAACAATCACCAACAAATTCATGAAGCATTACTCTGATAAAAGGTGCTAACAGAATGAATCGTAAAGAGAAATACCGTTTTTTTATCTAAACAGAAAAGAATAATTTGTATTTTTGCTCTCATATAAAAAAAAGTCGACATGGAACAAGTACAAATTTTAGATAGAGTCTTTACTATTTCGTTACATTTGGATGAGATTAATGAACAAATAAAACGAGTTGCTGAACAAATAAACCGTGACTTGGCAGGTAAAAACCCTATTTTTATGAGTGTATTAAATGGGTCGTTTATGTTTACAGCCGATTTAATGAAACACATAACTATTCCTTGTGAGGTATCTTTTGTGAAACTTGCTTCATACCAAGGTGTAGCTTCTACCGGTACTATTAAAGAGGTGATTGGTATTAATGAAGATTTATCTAATCGTACGGTGGTTATTGTTGAAGATATTGTAGATACCGGACTTACTATGCAACGTCTGTTGGAATCGGTTGGAACTCGTATGCCTAAAGATATTTATATTGCAACTCTTCTTCTAAAGCCAGATAAACTGAAAGTTGATTTGAAGGTTGACTATGTGGCTTTTAAAATTCCTAACGACTTTATCGTAGGGTATGGATTAGATTATGAGGGGTATGGAAGAAATCTCCCCAATATTTATACTGTAGTAGATTAATTTATAATTATAAATAGATAAAAAAAAATGCTAAACATTGTAATTTTTGGAGCTCCCGGATCGGGAAAAGGAACCCAGAGTGAACGTATTTCTGAAAAATATGGTTTAAATCATATTTCAACAGGAGATGTACTTCGTGCTGAAATTAAAAATAACACAGAGTTGGGTAAAACAGCTAAAGGCTATATTGATCAAGGACAATTGATTCCGGATGAACTTATGATTGATATCTTAGCAAGTGTTTTGGACAGCTTTAAAGATAGTAAAGGTGTTATTTTTGATGGTTTTCCCCGCACTATAGCTCAAGCAGATGCATTAAAGAATATGTTAGCTGATAGAAAGCAAGCAGTATCTGTTATGCTAGATCTAAAAGTTCCTGAAGATGAATTGATGACACGTTTAATTAAACGAGGACAAGAATCAGGACGTGCAGACGATAACAAAGAGACTATTCTTAAACGACTAAATGTTTACAACACACAAACTTCACCATTAATCGATTGGTATAAAAAAGAAAACTTATATAACGAAATTGTTGGAGTAGGTTCATTAGATGATATCTTTAATAGCATCAGTAAAGCTATAGATAACAGATAAAAGATAAGAACCTTATACAGGTATCTTATTTAATTCATATAATATTTTAAGTGTATTAATTATGTCAATAATAGAATCAAAATCTAATTTTGTTGATTATGTAAAAATCTATTGCCGTTCTGGCCAGGGAGGAAGTGGATCTCGTAGTATGCGACGAGAAAAATATGTACCTAAAGGAGGCCCTGACGGTGGTGATGGTGGACGTGGTGGTCACATCATTCTTCAAGCTAATCGAAATTATTGGACATTAGTGCACTTAAAATATAACAGACACATACGTGCAGAGCACGGTGAGTCGGGTGGAAAAAGTAGAAGTTCCGGTAAAAGTGGTGCAGATAGAATTATAGATGTTCCTTGTGGTACAGTGGTGCGTAATGAGGAGACAGGAGAAGTTCTTTTTGAAATTACAGAACATGGAGAAAAACGCATTCTACTTGAAGGTGGTCGTGGAGGATTGGGAAACTGGCACTTTCGTACTTCAACCAACCAAGCTCCTCGCTTTGCTCAACCCGGAGAGCCATACCAAGAAATGACTGTTATTTTAGAGCTGAAATTATTGGCTGATGTTGGTTTGGTAGGTTTTCCTAATGCCGGAAAATCAACGCTTATCTCTGCTGTTTCTGCTGCTCGTCCTGAAATTGCAGATTATCCATTTACCACTTTAGAACCCAACTTAGGAGTAGTGGAATATCGTGATGGTCGCTCGTTTGTTATGGCCGATATACCCGGTATTATTGAAGGTGCTAGTGAAGGAAAAGGATTGGGTTTCAGATTTTTACGACACATTGAGCGTAACTCCTTGCTTTTATTTATGATTCCTGCTGATACTGCTGATATCAAAGAGGAATATCATATTTTATTGAATGAGTTAGAAAAATTCAATCCTGAGATATTAGACAAACAACGTGTTTTAGCTATTACAAAGAGTGATTTATTGGATGATGAACTGATGCAGCTAATAGGTGAATCGCGTTTACCTCAAATTCCTTATGTGTTTATTTCTGCTGTAAGTGGTTATGGCATTCAAGAGCTTAAAGACCTCTTATGGAGTGAGTTAAACAAAGAAAGCAATTTAATTACTCCTAGTAAAGAATCCCTTGATAATCAGGAAATTATAGAACCTAATGAAGAAACAAAGGAGTTGGAGAATGACGGGTTGAATCAAGAACCAAATAATACGGAAATAGAAGAGGAGTAGTCAAACTATGATTTCTTTAACTTCAGATCATTCATTATGGGGTTATAAACTACTACAGGAAGAATCTAAAATCACCCATTTTGTTACACACAGGAAAGGGGGAGTAAGTTCTAAATCCGGATATGAAAGTTTTAACCTATCACCATACAGTGGTGATGAAGAAGTTTCTATTCAGAAAAATAAAGAAATATTATTCTCATCTCTGAATAAAAAGCCTAAATGGTTTATACAACCGTATCAAACGCACCAAGATAAAGTCTTGAATATTGATACTCATTTCTTATCACTTACTAAAGAAGAACAAACAGAACAACTCAATGGCATAGATGCGTTAATCACTCAAGTTCCCAATTGTTGCATAACTGTTGCTACTGCAGATTGTGTACCTATTATGATTTATGATACTAATAATCAAGTAGTTGCTATTGTTCACTCGGGATGGAGAGGTACTTTACTACGTATAGTAGAACAAACAGTAGGACAAATGAAAGACCTATATCTTTCTAATTATCAAGATTTTAAAGTGTGTTTAGGACCATCCATTTCATTAGAATCATTCGAAGTGGGAGAGGAGGTCTATGAAGCTTTCCTC
>CAZGUI010000059.1:0-15637 GCA_964528875.1 uncultured Bacteroides sp.
GGTCGCAATTTGCGACCAGTTCATCTTTCTCTTTATCATCTAACTGAAAGCAAAACTCCTCTGGGAATCTGTTAATATTTCTTTTAACTTGTTCATTAAGACGTTTTGTTTGTACCTGATAAAGCTCTGCTAAATCTCTATCAATCATTACTTGCTTACCTCGAATGGTGTAAATCAAGTTTTGTATTTGCCTATCCTCAACAAGAACAAGAGCATTATCATTTGTCATAAGTTCCTCCTGTTTCTGCTACTTGCAGTTCTTCAACACTTTTTTATACTCAACAATATCCCCAATATCACAATTCAAAGCCTCACAAATCTTCCCCAATACTTCCATACTGACGGTTTGATTTTTACCCAGCCTGGCAGAAGTTGCAGAAGATATCTGTATCTTTAAACGAAGGTCTTCTTTTTTCATTTTCTTTTTCTTGAGCAACTTCCAAAGTTTCTCATAACTGAAATTAGATGTATTTCCCATTCAATTTCCATCCTATTTTCATTCAACTTCTATTGATTCATCTTTATTTTTCTAAAGATTATTATATCATGGAATTCCCAATATTGAAGATTAAATTTGTAATTTGTTTTATAATTTCTTCGTTCTCTCAAGCAACAGTGAGTGGATATCGAAGATCTCTCGTGACAGATTATCAATTTGGTCTTTCATGCTTTGAATATCATCTCGGTAGATTACACCAGTTTGATTGACTCTTTTTGCAATCTGATTGAGGCTTCCAGTAACTCTAGCAAGTTGTCCTTGTATTTCATTGAAGGGCTTCAAATCTACATAGTAAATTGCTTTTTCAGCCACACATTTTCTTAGGAAGATGCTCATATTCCTGCACTTTGAAAGCCTCCTCTTATTTTCAAAAAGCTCTTTTTCTTCATCTGATAGATAAACTTTAACTTGATTTTTCCTTACTCTATTTTCCATATTTTCATTCTCCTTTTTAGTTTTCGGGGTCTTAGGGTTCTCCCTAACAAGTAAAATAATTTGATAGCTAGAACAGTCGATTTCGATGGTCTGGATAATCAAATTTCGTAAATGAGTACTCATTTACTGTGCTTGCTACATAAGTTAGAGCAAAAAATGTTAAGGCTGCGATTTTCAACTTTTTATCATCATTTCACTAGCACAGAAGAGAAATGGCTAAAACACAAATTCTAAAAGTTTAAAAAAGTCCGCTATCGCTACCTCACTACCTTTTTGTATCGGGTAGCAAGGTAGTGGTAGCGAAGAATTTCAAAACTCCTAAAACGGTACATCATCGTAGTTTATTTCTTGAAACGTTTCTATACGTTTATAAAACTTCTTACTGACTCTCACCACATTATCAATCTTCACTTTTTTACTCTTAACCGATGGGACCAGTTTCCAAATACCAGCCATTTCATTCTCCATTAGTTCAGAAAATACTTTCTCATTGGTTTCAGGATACCTACTCGTGACCTCGGCGGAACATAGGATGTCCCTGGTGTCTGATTGCGTATCCTTCCATTCCATAAAATCAAGAAAGTTTTGAACATGTCGGTTATCACTCTTGTGCGTTTGAATGACATAAGCCAAGTCAGTTCGTAGTTCTTTTGGAAGCGTAAAATCATGCATTTTGTTTTTATAAATCTGAACTGCTTGTGCAACTGCTCCCTTGAAGTCTTTGTCCACAATAGTCTTATAATCTTCTCTAGAAATCATCTCTAAAACCGGAAACTTCTCTGCATCATAGAAAACCGGAAGTTGGATCTTATCAATATCTACCTTAACCGGTAAATACCTTCGTTCACCTGAAAAGTCTCCTAAAAAGGTGGCATCATTAGTGGTTGCAATTAGGATACATGTTCGTTTCACATCGGCAGAGTATCTCTCATAAGGTAACCTTACTGTGCTAGTCCTTGCTGAGATAAAGAGCTTTGCCTCATCAGCACTTTTAGCATTCCTAAGAGCCACAAATTCTTCTAATTCAACAACCGTTTTGCCAACAAGGTTACTTACTGCATCTTTTCCTTTTATGTTGTTAAGCGAACAATACCAGTCAGGTTGCAGTGCCAGTCTTTCAATAAAACTTGTCTTTCCAATTCCTTGTACTCCAGTTAAAACCATGAGTTCATCGAACTTACAACCTGGTTCAAATATTCTTTTCACCATTCCTACCAAGATATGTTCCATAATCCAGGCGTTAAGTTTGGAGTCTTCTGCTCCTAGATACTTTGGTAGTAATTTTAAAATATAATCTTCTCCATCATGTGATAGTGATTCCAGATACAAGGCCGGTAAATTGACAGCTCGTTTATTAGCTACAAAAGTAATCGCATCGTCCATTTTATTTTTTGAATACTTAATTCCAAAAGCACGCTCAATCTCCACACCTAGGACATTTGTCATATGGTCATTCCATTTTCGGAATTCATTTATTTTCTTCTCTTCGCCTTTGAGATGACCATAAAATTTGATTGTCATGCTACAACTATCAAAGAAGATATTACCTTCAATGATTCCAGCCGATTTACAGAAACTCTCATTAACTATGGCTGTTATTAGGTTGGTGGTCGTATTTAAAATTTGACCTTTCTTCGTTAGCTCAAGGTCTCGGTTTAGGAAATCAGAAAGTTTTGAGTTATCAAATATTAGCCAGTTATTCAAGGGCAAGTCCTCCCTTGGTTTTAGTTTTTTGATAATCCCAATAACTTTGATTTCCAACTTGAATTGCCTTTTGAATACTAGATTCAAGATATCTCAAATACGCTATTTCCGTTTTCCTTTTGCTCCTGTCTCCCAATCAAATACCGAAATCTATCAAATTATTTTTGACTATGAAAAAGATATGAAGTTTCGTCCCATAATAGAGACTGGTACTGCTAGGCTAGTATCTGGTAACACAGAATTTTCAGACTTTCTTGTTGAATGGGATGAGATGCGAACAAAACATTATAATGGAGAAATTTCGGATCAAGAATTTGATGACTGGAAATTATCCTACCCAAAGAAAAGCAGATTTTTAAGGAAATGACTTTGAAAAAGGAGGTGAAATTAAATGTCTATAAAGAACATATCAGATTATATAAACATGCTAAAAAAAATACCTGGACCTCGCGATACTGAACTTTTCTTTAGGGGCCATTCCGACATAGATTTCGAACTTAAACCAGGTATTTATAGAAAAAGTAAACATCTTTTAAATGAAAACAAGCTTTTTAAGGAATTTATACTAAGAACGCCAATTGATTTTTTGAATGAGAAAAGCGCTTTAGAAAAGCTAGTTAAAATGCAACATTATGGTCTTCCTACACGACTTTTAGACTAACTTCGAATCCACTTGTTGCTCTTTATTTTGCCTGTAGTGGCAATGAAAAAAAAGATGGAAAAGTCATTGTATTTAGAATCCCTAATTCCGATATCAAATATTATGATAGTGATACAGTTAGTATATTAGCAAATATTTCCAAAAGACCATCATCTTTTACGATTAAAGACATTAAGGAGTTGGATATAAAAGAATTCAACGATCAAGACGAAATTAAGCTTCTACTTCATGAAATAAAAGAAGAAAAAGGATATTTCCAACCGATAATAAATCCTAACGATCTTGAGAAAGTTGTTGCAGTAAAAGTAAAACAAAGCAATAGTAGAATTATAAAACAAAGTGGATCTTTTTTGATTTTCGGAATAAATGATGAAAAAAATAAACCTGCTTTAGTTCCTGAAAAATGGATTGTTGAAATTAAAAAGGAAGAACTTGACTTTACAGTTAATCATGAAAGCAAAAAAGAAATATTGAGAGAACTAGATACTCTTGAGATAAATGAATCAACATTATTTCCAGAGCTGGAAAATCAATCTCGTTATTTGAAAAATAAATATAGCTAACAAAAAAGGACCGTAACGATTTGAGGAGACCCCAATCATTATTAACCTCAGAAAGTTCTATTAGTATTCCGACTTTGGATTGGGCATAGCTTTCCTGTTTCTTTTGAAAATATCCATTACTTGCAATAATATTCAGTTTTTTCTCAAATGGAATTTTATTACCAATATGCTCAACTAATTCTTTAACTTCTTTATCACTCGTTGTAGGGAAATAGCTAGATTGCCATTTTTGAGGCAAGATATGTTCAATCTCCCATTTTTCAGGTAAAAGTGTATCTTGGTGCTGGTAGGCTAGTATTTTTAGAATCATTCTTACCGTATTTCTATGAGCATTCTTAATTTTTTCTTTCAATTCCTTTTCATCAACTTCATTGAAATCGAATTTAGGATTTGAAGAATTAATTATCTCAGCATTCAGATTTAGAATACCTCGTTTTACTGCATTTATAGTCGGAGTAACAATATATCTTGCTGATAGAACAGATAGTAGTCGCTTTAAGAATCGTAAGAATGCATCTTCAAAATCCTGAGATTTATGGTATTTCAAATAATAAATAACAACTGGATATTTCCAGAATTCATTAGGGTAGGAGGTTAGTCCATCTAAAACCTGTTGAATTTCTATATTACTAGACCACCGTTCATCACCTAAAGCAGTACGATTGTTGACTACAAGCCATAAATTCAATATCGTACTCAAATCACTCATGACATTATCGGCGTATAGTTTTTCGAAATTGTTCTTTGAATAATATTTTCTGGCTCCAGGTGTCGTTGTATTTCTATCATTTTCTAGAGCTCTGAGGTGAAACATATAGTAATAGAACAACCTTTGAACACTTTCATTAGCATCCGTTGCGTCTTCATCTAACTTCTGCCACGCCTCTATAAAATCAGTTTTCTTATCTGAAGGTAAATGATTATATATCTTGGCTTTGAAGATATCTGCATCAGACAAAGCCAACCCTCTATCATTTAAAGTAGAGAAAATTGTCAGTGCCGTATCTTGTGAATCTGCAGTGATTGGTAATAAAATGGCTTTGTTGAGAACGTTTCTAATAAAGTAATAAAATAATTCTGGTTCAGCAGTAACATATTTTTCGATTAATTCTTGGAACAGAAGATAATTTTTAGAGTAGTTATCATCTGCCGAAATTGATGCTTCGCCATTTATTAAGATATCCGAAAAAATTTTATTACCATCATCCCCATAACACGAGAAAAAATCAAAGTTTTTTGGAAATCAACTGCTGCAGTCAACTCATCTTGTTCCCAAAGTGCTGACTCAATCTGAGCTTTAAAGTTTTTTGACTCTAGTGTTTCAGTCATAGATTCTAACTTAGTATAGATTGCTCTCAATAATAAGAATAATGAGGTGATTCGTTGCTGCCCATCAATAATCTCTTGTTCTCCGCCTTCATTCTCATAAGCAACTATTGTGCCAAGAAAATATGTACTCTCGGTGTTTTTCGTGTTGTTTTCAGTATACTCAACTAAATCATCAAACAAGGTTTGTATTTGTTCGTCAAACCAAGCATAAGGGCGTTGATATTCAGGTATGACAAATTTTTTCTCTTTGCCAGTTTCTAATAATTGCTTAACGCTTTGTTTATTTACTTCAATAGTTGTTGCCACATTCACCTCTCCAATCAAAATTATCTATCTTTATTTTATCTTCGCATACTAGATGTCGTTCAATCAAACTCATCCCATACAGTTCAAGGAATCAAATAAATTTCCATGTACCTTTACAGTTTCAACCTATCCATCACATCCATAACAGCCTCGCATGTTTCTTCAAATGAAATTTCTTTTGCGTAATCAAAATTGCGTTGATACTTTTGCCATTGTTCTTGCATGAACTCGCTTCCACGAACAACCGACATTGTATTTTGATACTGTTTCATTAATTCTAGAGAATTTCGCTTACTAGCAGTAGCTATTAGTGCTGCTCTTAGATGATCGAGATTGATATTTTGTCGCTGTAATTTCCATAAAATATACACATCGTAATAATCACGTGGTCGTGTTGTTTGATCTCCTCGAGAAAGAATAGCTTCCAACTTTTCAGATATTACAGTTTCAAGATTGTATGCTAAAACTAAAATACTCTTTTCATCAAACATGGTCTTATATTCATATTGAATTTCTTTTGGTGTAATCTTATCGCCTGTAGTGATATCTAGTGTAAGCGGTACTGCCATTGGAGGAAAATTGCCAACCAAGTGAACACGATAGCCAGTATAATCATCACCTCCTCGTATTTCACTAATATTGTTAAACTCAAAAGAGATGTCATCATCGACTGAAATTCGAATGATTTCATCGAACATCATTTTGATATTCTCAGGATTGACTGGTTCACCCTTAATTGTGACATCCATATCCATTGTAGCTCTTGTATCTAAACCTACCATTGAAGCAATCAAAAATCCACCCTTGAGAATAAAGTTATCCTTATATTTTGATAAAGAAATACGCTCTAATAGGCGTTCTAGCATGTAGTTCTGTAAAACAAGTTGCGCAGAAATCTTTTTCTCCCTTGAGATATTTCTGACTATGGCTTTTAGCTGTGTTGCATTTTTCAAATTAACACCTCCAAGTAGGTTCTGACTTTTTCTTCAACCTTTAGGATTTTTGCATATTCTGATAACTTTGGTATGTTTTTATTTGGTTTTGCAGCATATCGTTTGAAAGCCTCTGCAATAACACCTGTTTCTACCCTACTTCTCGGTCTTAAAATATCACACAAGGTTTTTTCCATGGTATAGCTTAATATTTCATTTCCTGATGGTGACATTACAGTCTCAATACCCATGCTATAAAATGGTTCTTTCGCTCGGCTAGCAATAACCCCTTCTTTTTTCACGTTACTAAGATTATAGTTTTCTGGAAAGGTCATAGAATAAACAAGTGGTGTTCTATCTGTTAAATCATGTAAAAACAGAGCAGTTTCATATGAAAATACTCCTTTTTTAAATTGAGCCTGGAGAATTAAAAATTCATCATCCCAAACTTCAGGCAAAACATAAACACCTCTTGCCACTTTTTCTAGCAAGCCTTTATCAACTAGGATTTTTAAATATTGGCGGGCGATACCAGCAGACTGAATCATGGCAGTCGTTACTGTGCCATTATTTTCTTTTGCAATTGCAAGTACTTTGTTTGCATTAGACATGCTGCTACCTCATTTTTAGCATCATTTACATTTATGCCCTTTATCCTAATCTATAAGGGCATAAATGTAAAGAAGAAATTATTTTTAGCCATAAGACCTAGTCTTTTATTTTTCTTACACATAAGATTAAACCCATTTATATCTACGTTGTTATCAATAAATCTTGTTTGAGTTCAATTTTATATATCCGCTCAAAACAATCATTAACATAACAATATTTTGTTCAGCAAATGTATAAGGATTTATATTATAGTGTTTAAGCATCTAGAACCGGTTACAATTTGAGACCTGTTCATTTTTTCATTACTTGTTTTCTAGGAGTGGTGTAAATCGCGCTTTGTAAGCCGATACACAAAATGTCTTCGATACTTTAGACTGCGTGCTCAAATATCCTAAAAAGCAAGATCTTGTAGTATTAATCAGCTTTTAAAACTACAATATTCCTCGAAGCTTTTCCAGTATAACCCGATTTCCAATCATCTTATTGGTGCCTCTGAACTTACAAGTATTCTTAAAGAGATTCAGAAGCACCAATAAGGTCATAAAGATCAAAATAAATTAAGAACCAATAAACTAGCACAAGGAGCAAGATAACATTTATTTTAATTAGTTTAAATTGATAATATGCTAGTGATTGAAATTTCATAGGATTATAATAGGGATATTCGAGAAAAGATCATTATTGAAGGGAGATGTTTCTGGTGTTATCTAAAGAAGCTTTTGCAAAGAAATTGACCATGATGTTTCCAGAAAAGAAAATTTTACTAATTAAATATTACGGAGATTATGACGAACTACTTGGCCATATTTTCTTTAGTTTACAATTATCTAGTCCTCTCAAAGATTTGATTGAAAATGACGGCGATAAAGATAGAATAAAGCAATATTGTTCTTTTATAGAAGAAATGTGGAAAACAGGTAATGAGGATGTTCCCAATATCCTTTGTGTCTCAATACTTGAACAATTGTCTGAAAAAGGAAAAGTATGGAAACACATGGTAACTCTCATCAGTAAAGATTTTGTTTCTTTCATTAACACGGATTTGCTGATTAATAACATTATGATGCGGAATGTTCCTGAATTATAACTATGAATTGCAAACATCTCAGTTCTTAATGGAGTGTATTTGTTAATTTAAAAGTGGTCCACAGGGGGTGCGGACATAATCCTCTACAAATCCAAAAAGCTAGCTCTTCAATCGTTGTTTGACTGTGTCCACTAGGGACATCCCCTTTAAACAATTTACTAAGAGATACTTGCCCATTAGATTCTTGTGATTCAAACAAACTCATTGTTCTCATTTTTAAACGAGATATTCTGCCTGTACCTGTATGAAAAGAATCATCTAAATCTGAAGGTTCAGCCGAGCCAGTCAAAATAAATTGTTCCATTTCATTTCTTTGGTCAACTTCGCATCTTACTGCATTCCATAAATTTGATGCTATTTGCCATTCATCAATTAATTTTAGTGTTTCCCCCTCCAATAATATCTGAGGATATATCTCCGCCATATCTTGATATTGTTTTGTCATGTCAGGCTGATCCAGTGAAATCAAACTATTGGAAAACTTTTTAGCTGTTGTAGTCTTGCCACACCTTTTAGGACTTTCTATTAAAATATCTCCTTTAGCATCAATCTTTCATCTAAAGGTTTGTCAGCCACTCTAGGAAAATATTACATCTTATACCTCCTCTCTGAAAAAAATATATCGTCATTCCTGCAAATGCGTATTTTTTATTCCTGTGTTTGTTGATTTCATTTTCCCGTGAATGTAGGTTTTAAGTTCCTGTCTTAGTATCTATATCAATTAGATTTCATTAATTTTGAAAAAAATACACCCCTTTTCTTTATTAAAGATTCAGGGTGTATTTCATGTTTGAGCATTTTCTAACCGAAACAAATTTATTTGTGGATATTTGAAAGAAATATTTTAATAACTCTTCGCTTATTCTAAATCACTTGATACTATTCCCACTCCTTGATATGAAAGTTGAAATGGCTATTTATAGGGCTTTTTAGCAGTTGCTTTTGTGAATGAATGTTTGTTTTTGCTCCTATTATTCTCTGTTTTTAGAGAAATAGTATCATTTTAGTATCATACAAGCGCCCTTACTCTGTTTGAACTATTGTTTCATTTTCGCTTCCCATCATCATATTGTAATGAGCAATATGTCCTGTCTTTTCAAAAATATCCCTGAACACCGTCTTAAATATATTGATATTATTTGAATATGAATCTACATTTAGATCATCATAAATAGTATGGGAACCATCATTTATCCAATATAGAAGAGATTCACATATTACTTTTTCCTCTTGTGTTGTAAATTTAGACAATATATAGTCAGAAGGTTTTTGTCCTGTTATTTTAAAGTAGTTTTCAATAATCCTTCTCATTATATTTTGCATAGAAACTAAAGAGATTCTCTCATCCTCTCTCAACTCTTTCCATAACAACTCATATGTAGAAGAAATGGGATTCTGCATTCCATAACCATATATTTTAGAAATTCCATTGTTTTTCCTAACAATCCAATAATTAACATCTTTATCTTCGCATGTTCTTCCATCTATAAATGATGCTTCCTTATGAAAATAAACATTATGCGTAAAAATGAATAATTGTTTCACATCAGAAGTTTCTTCTTTTATATTTTTAACTAATTCTTTAACCATGGCACTGACTAAGTAAAGAATACTACTATCCAAACTGCTTATAGGATCATCCAACACAATAATCTTATTTGATTGAACCTCATCTTTATCCAAAGCTCCTCTTGTTAATTGCATAAAATAAAGGAAAGTGATAAAAGTAGCTTCTCCTTCGCTAAGCGTATGAGTAGCTTCCGATCCATCCTCTCTTATAATGCGATATTTGTTTTCCTGTTCACCTGGAATTTCAGAATATGGTTCTAGGTAAAAACTAGTTAATCCATATGCTTTTAGGATATTATTTATCTGATCTACTGCTGGTTGCACACTTGTTAGTTTTTCAGATTTTTCCTTTATTTCCTTTTTTATCTCCAATATTTGAGCATAAGTATTCTTATTGCTTGTTTTCATACCTGCGATAGCTTTTTCGATGTCATTCTGTTTTTTTTCAAAAATTGTGAGTAAGGTCTTAGCTTCTTCTATACAATAGGTCCAGACGTCATCTACAAGACTTTCGGACTCTTCTTTAAATTTATCTACCAATTGATTATTTTTTTCTATTATAGAATTGGCATTTAGAAGCAAATTAGTAATCTCATTAATAATTGCTTGTAGTTCAGGCAAATCTATTCTTTTTTCTGGGATCTTTATTTTCTCATTAATATTATTAACGGCATTTTCATATTTAGCTTCAAATTGCCCTATTAAAGCCTGATAAGTTTCTAAATTCAATTGCCCAATCTGGCAATCATCTTTTTTCCGTATATTTTCTTTTAACTTTTCAAGAATTGAATTAACTAAATTTTCCAGCTCTAGTTTTTTGGAGTTCATCAATTCTATGTTCTTAGTATAACTTTCATCAAAAAAACTACTCAACTGCAACCTAAACTCTTGATCTATTGTGTTTTTTTGGCAAAAAGGACATATGTTTTTTTCAGGATCTAAATATCTAATACCTTCATGGACCCATGATGAATTGTCTAGATTTTTTATTAATTTACTGATTTCAACATCTTGACTGCCTATAATTACCAAACTCCAAATTTTTTCACTGCATATCCTATTAACTTCGTCAGATTCAGTTTTTGAAATTGTATGTAATAAATTTGCTTTAAAAGGTTTTCTCTTAAACAAGCTATTAGCTCTATCTAATAAATTTTCCTTATCAGTCAAATTACCTTTAGGGTTATTATGCCTGTATTGTAAAGCTTGAATAAACTTATTTTTACTCCCTCGAACTCCTTCAAAAGCTTCACCAAAATCTCGTTCATGATTTTTAAAAATTTGTTGCCAAGCATCTTCTTTGAAATCTTCCTGTAATCGGGCCTTTTCATTCTCTTTTTTTTCAATAGATTCTTTAGTTTTATTATATCTTTCTTCTTTTTGACTTAAATCCTCTTTAAGTTTCTGAATAGCTTCTAGGTCTTTAATTGAATTTTGCCCTAATGTAAACACACCTGGAATTCCTGTTTCTTGGGCAAAATTCAACTGTCGAAATTGACGATTATATACAAAAATTGGAAGTTCTCCACCAATTCCCCAATCTATTTCACATGAGTTATATCTTCCTTCAATATCTTTTGCTCTTAAAAACTCGCTAATAGTAGTTTTCCCACTACCATTTGCGCCATAAATAAAATTTACCTTTTTGCAATCAGTTAATTCTCCTCCTGACTCTCCATAAGGAGGACAGCATTTAATTTGAATACCCTTAATCATTTATATCCTCCGTAATCTTTCTTAGAGACAAGTCAAACTCTTCCATCCTAAATTCCTTGTTAAAGAACGGTAATCCGATAATCCTATACTCATTATCATCAACATACTTCTTTACAGGAATACCTTGTTCTTCAATCTTAAGCAAGAAACTTTCCTTCCACTTATCTGTCTCTAATAAATGGCTTCCTTTGGGCTCGATATAGATCTGCTCCTGCAAATAGCCATCTGTTCCATGCTTTTGTAAAAAGAGCAGGAAATCTGGCTCAAATCTTTCGCCTGTATCAAACTCATAAATGGCCAAAGCTGGGATACGCTCATTGCGAACTAGGTATATCTCATCATATTCTTTTCGTAAGTCAGGAACTAAGCCTTGGAAATATTTTATAAATGCTTTTTCTTCTGTCGTTCCATAGTTGTCCTCATAGGCATACCAAGATTCATAGGCTAGATCTGCTTTTCCTTCACCTATCATCATAGCCTGAGAAATCCCCAAACCATCCCCATGTGGATTATCTACATAAATCTTCTTGTCCTTTAAGACATTATGGATTCGGTCAGAATAAAATTCCTTTGTTCCTTCGTACTCAGTTTCGATTTTTTGAATATGCACAGATACCTTCTGGAGTATCTTCATAGAACCATCGTATAAATCTTTCGCTCTTAATTTCTTGTAGGGACTTTCTATCTGAAGAGTAATATTTCCTAGATATTGGTCTGATTGCAAAAACTCCTTCTTGGACTTCAGATTAGGAAAATAAGATTTAAGCGTATTAAACTTTAAAACTTCAAAATTTGCCATTGCTCCTTCTGAAATATTTAAAGGAATTTGCTTAAACTTAAACTGACTTGTATGCTTCAATCCAGTATCCCTATTTAGTTCTTCGTCAAACAAGCCATAAACATAAGAACTTCCTGTGGCTACTTTATGAATTATAAAGTCATTTTGAATCTTCTTATCAATTTCTGAAACAGCATTTCTAGACTTTTCCACATTACGATTAGAAAAGACATAAGCGGTTTTGTAAAAGTTCGTTTCTTTGAAACTTTCTTTTAATCGATATTCGATTTCCATAGGAGTATCCGCCAGTAAACCTGTTTGTTTCAGAGCATAGCGAAGCTCACTAATATACCTAGAGTCTTGCATGGAGTGGTATAAAAGTGTTTCTAATATCCTATTTTCATTCATTAGATCAAAATCATATTTACGTTTATAACGTTGTTGACTTTCTTCTACTTGGAAAGGACAATATCTTGCACCACGGCCAATTAGCTGGGCTTCGCTAATGGTTGTCTTGCCAGGCTTCCCATTTTTGCCATCTCTTGTTTCATAAAGCCTAACAATATCAAAGAGATTCAGCACGTCCCATCCCTCATTAAGCATATTAACTGTAAAAATAATGCGATAGGGATTGTCTTTATCTTCTAGTGAGTTAACAGCAATTTGTTTTTCCTTTTCTTCCGCTTCGCTCTTTGAGTTCATAATTATGGAATGCTCCATCGAAAAAGCCCGCTTTAAGTCAGCTACAAGCCCATTCAAACTAGGATCTTTCTCTAGAATATAGTCAATTGCATTTCTTAAATACTCATTTTCTGAATCTCTAAACTGAATAATTTCTGATGGCTGTAAGTTATTTAGTCTCTGATAGAATTCCTCATAAAAATCCTTAGATTCCTTAATCGTTTTTGACTTTAATAAGACAACAGGCTTAATATTTTGTCTGGCATCGCCAAAAAGATGTCTTCTATATTCACTTATAACAAGGGCTAGAAGTGTTCTAGTCCACTGGCTGTAGTCTCCCTGCATATTCTTAAAGTCTTTTGTATAGCCACTTTGCCTAAACTTCGCTAAGGTATAGTCGTAAACAATTTTATCGATATATTTCTTTTTTACATTGGGATCTTGTAAGTCCGCAGTCGCTGTAAATTCCAAGAGGGCATTATCCCTATTTGCTCTAAATATCCTTTCGATTGTATATTCCCAAGAATTTCTATTTTCTTCAATCTCGCTTTTCTCTGTCTTGCTAAGTCCCTTGGTAACCGTATTGATATGGTGTGACTCATCAGAAATTAAGACAATCTTTTCATCTTCAAAGTCTTCAATAGTTGGACTGTTTTCTCTAGGGAAATTTAAGTCCAAATGAAGTTTTTGTGTCGAGGTAAAGCAAATATTGATTGCCTTCTTATCATAGAAGGCAAAATTCTCCACCTCTTTAATAGGCACTATATCTCCCATTAATTCAATCGTATCCGCAAAAAGATACTTGATGGAAGATGGATTTAAAAAGTTTTCCTTGGTCTTCTCTATGATGTTTGTTTGATTTACAAAGAATAGAAACTTTCGATAGCCCTTTGTGTATAAATAAAGGATTAATCCAGCCATAATGACCGTTTTTCCTGATCCAGTAGCCATATGGAATAGGTTATGGATTTGCTTGTTCTTTATAAGATTACTTTCGCAGTAAGTTATAAAATAACGAAAAGCTTCTTCCTGGTAATCACGCAGGATAATATTATCATTGAGATTGGATTCGATATATTCTGGTAACTCCTTTAAGGCACCTACTTTTTTAAGGACATCTAATTCTTGATATAAATATTGTTCATTCATTAGATATCCTCCTTAATCTAAGCCGTAAAAGCTCTTCGTAAACTTCTTGTCCGCTTCATTAATTTCAAAGCTTTCGTCTTCAATATCTGATAAGTTAATATAAAGCTTATTCTTATCCAGAAGTTCCATAGCCAGTTTCTTTTGGTCTTCCAAAGAAAGTTCATCAAAATCCCTTTCTGTTTCTTTTAAATCATCTGGAAGAACATAAGGGACTAACTTGCCATGTTCTATGGCCTTATCTAATACATCTTTTATGACTTGTGAGTCTGTTGCTTGTTCAAGCTCTCTTACGAGGGATTCGTTATCTTCTAGTAGTTCGCAGTAGACGAAGGATCCTCCGCCTTGCCAGTTGACTGTTTTAGTTATTCCAAACTCAAAACCTTCAATAACTTTTTCAAGCCTGTCCAATTCAAGAGTAATTTGATTATCCATTTGCTCTAAACCGATATATCTTCTACGTAATTTATGCGCTACTGAAGCAGTTGTTCCTGATCCTAGGTGGTAATCTAAAACAATATCTCCTTCATTACTCCCCATTTCAATTATTCTTTGCAATAATCTTTCAGGTTTTTGTCCTGAAAATTCTAGCATCTCTGAACGATAGCGATCAGTAGAATATATATCATCCCACCAATCCTCTAATTTTTTACCTTGCTCTTCAGCTTTTTTCTTAAAATCATCTTGTGTTTCTGTTTTGCCAAATACTTGGCCGGTATTGTGAACACCACTTTTGTGTTTTATATAAGGCTGATTAAACAATGTATCTGAACCATTCCCATAAAATAAAATATCGTTATGTTTTCTTGGTAAAAATCTCGAACTACCAGATGGACCTGTATAACACCAAATAATATGATTTTTAAAATTTTCTTTTCCAAAAATCTCATCCATTAAAACTTTAGCATAATGTGATTCGTTAAAATCTAAATGGACAAAAATTGAACCGTTAGGCTTTAACAACCTTTTAGCTAATACTAATCGATTTTTCATGAATGTAAGCCAAGTCGAATGATTAAACCTGTCATTATACTGAAATGAATCACTACCAGTATTAAATGGAGGGTCTATGTATATCAGTTGAACCTGACCTTCAAATTTTGATAGCAATGAACTAAGCCCTAAAAGGTTGTTCCCCTTAATAATCAGGTTATCTTCACTGGTAAACTCAACATCTTCCTCTACACCATCAGCTGTATATCTTTTCGCATTGCCAAGAACCTTAGGTGCTAACAATCGATTCACCTGGTCTGGAGCAAGGGTTTCATTATAAAATATCTCATCTCTTTTTTGGTCTTCTTTCGTCTGCCCACCCTCTAATACACAGTCCTTATAAGGCCACACTAAAGAGATATCTTGCTTCTGGCTAATCAAGTTATTTTGACTATCCACAAGACCTATTTTGTTTTTATATAAGGTGTATGAATCTGGTAAAAACTCTTTTGATTCTAAAATCCAGACAAATTTATTTTTATCAAAAACATAAATATCATCAACCTTTGTAAATAAGCTATCTCTTAGCAATTCATTATTCAGCAAAGATCTTAATAACAATCCGTCACTACCCCTTGCAGCGTCCGATACTTTCGTCTTTATTACCTGATTATCCTCGCCAATAA
>CAZGUI010000060.1:0-15571 GCA_964528875.1 uncultured Bacteroides sp.
ATATGAACTGATTATTCATCCGGTGAATACGCTCGATGTTGTGATTCGCACTCTTAGTGTAATGGATTTGTCGTTAGACTCTCTTTTTTAATAATGAATTGAATATGAAATATAATCAAAAATTAATTGCTTGGGCAGAAAAAGTGATCAATCGGGTTACACCGATAGCTATAAAAGAGGATAAATCATACTACCCTATGCAGACCCAAGCTAAGATGTATCCTAAGTTATTGATTATTGGGTTAAATCCTAGAGATAGAGATAATACCACATACACTAGTCAAGCAGGAAACCCATATTGGAAATTTAAAGAGGGAAAAATGACAATAGAGAGATTACTCGGAGGTAATCTCTCTATTGAAGATTTTAATACTTGGTCTATATCAAAGGGATTAAAAAGTTTACCGGTTCTTATGGATTTCATAAATAACGGTGAGTATTGTTTTATGAATTATGTTTACTTGGCTACTAATAATTTCAATGATGTTTTGTCAATGAATGAGGCTATACAAGTCTGTTCAGAGTTGACTAAAGAGTTCATTCAGATTACTAAACCTCAGCATGTTTTGATTCTAGGTACAGCTCAAGGATTCGATGTTTTCCCCTCAATTCAAGACAAAAAGTTAATATTAAAAGGTCATACTAACCGTTTATTGCTAAAAGGAAAGATGGATATAGTTGATTTTCAAGCTATAACAGTGTATGCCATTCCCCATACTTCACGTTGGATATATTCTAAAGAAGAAATTGAAGCGTTGAACACTAACTTAAAAGAGATTTTTACAGGAAGAGAAATAACACCTTTCTATTTTAAGAGAAAAGAGCGAAGAAGTAAGCAATCATTCGAGTTTGATTTAAATAAGTTAAATGATTTGCTACCTGAACATCTTCAATTTAATCGTTCTGGTAAGTGTCTGAATTTAGTAATGCATGGATCGGTTGATACTCTTCTCTTTCGAATTGTATTACAATCGGATAAATACATAGCTCTGGGTGTTACTGATGATTTACATAAACAATATGGGACATATTCTTATCAACTCCTTAAGAATGCCGAACATTATCTCGGATTAATACCTTATGCTAGAGCTGTGAAAACAGCTCGTTGGTTGGTGGAAATTGATTTAAGATCGATGAATATTGAAGCAATTAAAGATTTAGCTCTTCTTTTATGGAAAAACATAACTTAAGAAATAATGTATAAAGGTTCTGCGTTTACCTTATACATCAGATTAAAATGATAGGCTATAGAAATAAAATCTCAAAGGGAACAAGCAACTAAGTTCAGTTGATGTTCTCTTTCAAAATTTCAAAAATATCCAGTATTTGTACTATAACTTAGAACTTATATCCGGCTGAAAGAGTAAGGTTTCTTGTTTCGGCCTTATCATTGTTTTTCTGCATAATGTTAATCATTCCAAGCTCTCCCCCCAATGTGAAACAAAATTTCTTCCACTCAAAAGCAACGCCTATATCTATTCCCCAATCGAATCTCTTCAGCGTATAATCACCAAAAGTATCTTGTTTGTAGCTCCCCTCTTTAATTTTTCCGTGTACACCATAAGCAAAATAGGGACCTGTACTAATTAAAATAGCCATATCTTGTACCAGAGGAATCTTAAACCCGGCTAATACAGGTAGCTGTACATACGCAGCATTGATATGTTGATCATTAGAGCTTAACTCTACTTTTACTCCTTTATACGAATACTCTATTCCTGAAAGTATGTACCAATTTGGAGTAAAGGCATAATCAAGAGTTAATCCGGCATGAAAACCAGCTTTTGTTTTTGTATTATCATAATTCCCTTTATCAGAGCCAACATTGCTGAGGTTTAACCCTGCTTTAACGCCTAATGTTACTTTTTTTTCTTGTGCATTACCCACTAATCCTATTAAAAGGATAAACAGAATAAGGATGCTTTTTATTGCTTTCATAGTTTTATGTTTTAACGGTTTATGTTGATAATAATTGAATATATACTTCAAGTGACTCTCTCCTTAAATGTAAAAAAATATAAACAAATGTATGAAAATTTAAAAAAGCAAACAATCCCCTTAAAGGGTGAATATTAGCTTTTTACTTAATTATTATTCTAAGAATTGATTCTTTTTATCGGGAAAAAGTTATCTTTAGAAATACCAAACTTTTACATCATGAAATCCTTAGGCTCTATTTTTTTGTTCTTTTTTCTGATTGGGTTGAGTTTATCTGCTCAAAATCATAAGGTGGATTCACTTCTTACAGTTTTAAATGCACAAGAACTTAATGCAAAAAAACAAATCGATCTTTACAAAGAGCTTTGTTCCTCCTTTTTACTTACCGATGCAGACCAACTTCTAGTGTATGGAAATAAAGGATTAACACTTGCCAAAGAAGAAAAAGACTTTGTGAATGCAAGTTTGTTTTACAGAATGATAGGTAAAGCTCATCATATAAAAGGAGATTATGATTCGGCTTTAACCTGTTTTTTTCAGGGACTGGAATATACTTACGATACGGAAAATGAATTAGAGGAAGCTAAGCTTTATGGTTCTATTGCCAGTTCATATATGTTTCAAAATAAAGACTCAACCGCTTTAGATTATAACTTAAAAGCTTTGAGGATTTTTGAGAAAATAAATGATAAGCGTAACATTGGAATAACTCTCTGCAATATGGGAAATATACACGTAGGGTTATTAAATGAACAAGAAGCCCTGAAGTATTTTTTGGAAGCCAAAGCAATAGGAGAAGAGCTAAATGACAATCATATCAAGTCTGTGGCATATTATAGTTTGGGAAATATTTATATTCATCGTGGAGACTATGATAAAGTTAGAGATTATAACTTAAAGACATTAGAGTTGAGCCGCATAAGTGGAAATAAATCAGCAGAGACAGTTAGTTTATTATCTCTGGCTTATTATTATTGTGCTCAGGAAAAAGAGTATGCCACAGCCGAAAAATATGCTACTGAGGGATTGCAACTGGCAGAAGAACTTGAAATTCCTCGATTTCTTGTTTCGGCCAAATATACCTTATCGACTATTTACCTATATCAAAAACGTTACAGTGAATGTGAAAAACTATCTATGGAAACTTGGGGTAGTGATTCTACGGCCATTGAAAGTATGAATCCGGAAGCTCGGGTTCTACTGTATAACATCACCTTGTCTTCTATGTATATAGGAAAAATAGAACAAGCCAAAAAGTTTTTGAATAAATTTCAAGAGGTGATTGTTGGGCAGACAGATGACAATTATCAAAACTCGTTAGCCGATATGCAGGTTAAATATGAAACTGAGAAGAAAGAGTTACAAATAACCTCCTTGGAAAAAGAAAAAACACTCTATGTATGGTTGGGTATTGCTGGTGTTTTATTTGCTCTTACTTTGATTCTCATTTTATGGTTGACAATAAAAACTGCAAAAAAAGAAAAACAGTTGATTGCTACTCGTTCGGTTATGGATGGTGAAATGGGAGAAAGAGCTCGAGTAGCTCGTGACCTTCACGATCGACTAAGCGGAAATCTTTCTGCTGTAAAAATTGAATTAAATACTGCTGTTTCTTTATTAGAGGTAAGTAAGAAGTTGGATCGATGTATTGATGAAGTGCGTAGGGTTGCACATAACTTGATGCCGGCCTCTTTACAGTATGGTGTTAAAGTAGCTTTAGAGGATTTTTCAGCACAGTTACCAACTGTTCATTTCCATTTTTTTGGACTAGATAAACGGTTTGACGAACGAGCAGAGTTTGTTGTTTATTGCTGTGCCAGTGAGTTAGTTGGTAATTCTCTTAAACATTCTGAAGCAGATACAATAAACATACAATTGGTTCAAGATGATAGACACATTACTTTAACGGTACAAGACAATGGAACAGGTTATGATGTAAATGCTGAAAATGAAGGGTTGGGATTAAAAAATATTTACGATAGGGTGGCCTCATGTAATGGAAAAATAGATGTTGTATCTTCACCGGATAAAGGGACGGAAACAACCATAGAAATTAAAATAAAATAGGTTAACTATGATAAATCTATGTATTGTTGATGATCATCGATTGGTGGTTGAAAGTTTAGTTAAACTGATTAATGAATCCGGAGTAGCTACAGTTACTCAATCTTACTATGATTTGGAGTCTTGTAGAAAGGGATTGATGAAAGAACTTCCCGATATTCTTCTATTGGATATTGCACTACCTGATGGAGATGGTGTGGATTATTGTTTGGAGGTAAAGAAACACCACCCGGAACTTAAAATCATTATGTTGACCACTTACAAGGAGTTTAATATAGCAAAGCGAGCTTTGCTTAACGGAGCCAATGGATATATTCTTAAAAATGCTGAAAGCGAGGAGATGTTTAAAGGGATAGAATGCGTGAGTAAAGGAAAGCAGTTTCTATGCGATGAAATTGATATTCTATTAGATCGTAATATAAATGAATCCGTAGTGTGGCTTTCTCATCGTGAAAAAGAGATTCTTGGTTATCTGGCCGAAGGACTAACGACTAAGGAAATTGCAGATAAAATTTATAGGTCAACGGAGAACGTACGCACTTTTAGAAGAAACTTGCTGATTAAGCTACAAGCTAAAAATGTAGCTGAGTTGATAAAAAAAGGCTATGATATGAAATTGATTTGGTGATATTTATCTGGCTCATTTTTTTCTGTATCAATATATGTTGTATAGTTAATAATATATAGATAATAAATAAGATTATGGTTATTCACAGAAGTATTACGCTTAATGCCACAATGGAAGAAGCTTGGGCTTTATTATTAGATTATAAAAAATGGGAATTTTGGTGGAGCAAAGTAAAAAAGGCCCGTTGGGTATATCCTTTTAAGTTTTATCCAGGGTATGTAAAATATGAATATGGCTCGCCAAGTAAAGTCGTGGGGTATGTTGTCGGTTCAAGAGAAAGCTTTATTACACTTGCCAGTAAATCCACACTCACCACGTTTAAATTGCAAGAAGGATTTATGGGGTTGGAACTTCAAATTGCACAACAAACGCAAGATGGAACCTATTATACAGATCAGGGAGAAGCTACGCGTAAGCAGATTATTGAATCCCTTCAAAAGTTCAAAGATTTATTAGAACAAGAAAAAACAGGCTAATCTTAGTGTCTTTTCTGAGGATTTATATTTCTTGTTAAATGATGAAAGGCTTCTTCTACGCGTTCAAAAATAAATAAAAACTGCTTATTTTGTAGCTTGTTGGGTATTACTCGCTGTCCGTCAAGTATCATTGTCGATTGTTCTCCCAGAACCCAACGTATAAGAAATGAAGGTATACGAAAAAAACAAGGGCGTGATAATGTTTGAGCCAGTATCTTTGAAAACTCTTTGTGCGTAACAGGATAAGGTGCTGTAAAATTAAATACACCTTGAGCCATTTTAGTATTCAATAAAAAAATAATACCCTGAACCATATCGTCAATGTGAATCCACGAAATGTATTGTTTGCCACTCCCTAAAACAGCACCTAATCCTAGTTGAAAAGGAATAAGTAAAAGAGGAAGCATACCTCCTTTACGAGAAAGCACAATGCCGGTTCGGAAAACACAAACTCGTGTCTTTTGCTTAGCTTCAAGGGCTAATGTTTCCCATTGTAAGCACACACGATGCAGGAAGTCCTCTTTAGGGGTTGAGTCTTCATTGAGTATTGTATCACCCTGCGTACCATAATATCCTACAGCTGATCCGGACAGAAAAACATGGGGTGGGTTATTGCTCTTTTTAATTAACCCCGTTAATTGACGAGTGGTGTTCCATCGACTTTTTTCTATTTTTCCTTTTTGCTTTTTAGTCCATCGTTTACCTATAATGGGTTCTCCCGCTAAATTAATTACAGCATCAAAACCATCTAAAGAATCTAACTGATCCAAAGACGTGCATAACTGTACTTCTGAACCTAGTTTTTTTCTTGCTTTAGTTTCATGGCGAGTTAAAACAGTAATCTGATACCCCTCCTTTATAAACTCAGGTATAAGTGTAGTTCCAATTAATCCGGTTCCCCCGGTGATAAATATTTGCATCTCTTTTGTTGCCAATTTATTGTATCATTCATTCTACTATTCCTTTTACCATAGGAACAAAACGAAAGACCCCGTATTGTGATTCTACATATTTTTCTTCACTCACTCTTACTAAAACAGTCATCATCTGATAATTATTAAATCCTATAGGAGCTACCATTCTACCTCCAATTGCTAATTGATCTACTAAGTTTTGGGGGAAGGTAGGAGTGGCAGCTGTAATTAAAATTTTATGAAAGGGTGCATAATCAGGTAAACCTTCATACCCATCTCCGTGAAACAGATGAGGCTGATAATTGAGCTCCTTTAGTTTCTTCTGTGCTTGTTTATGGAGATGCTGATCCCGTTCTATGCTGTAAACCTCAGCTTCCATTTCACAGAGAATAGCTGTTTGATATCCACTGCCTGTGCCTATTTCTAACACCCTATCTTGAGGAGTGATTTGCAATAATTCGGTTTGATAAGCAACGGTGTAGGGTTGTGATAGGGTTTGGTCTTTGTCTATGGGTAAAGCAACATCTTTATAGGCGTAAGGGATGAGATGTTCACCTATGAATCGGTGTCGAGGAACTTTCTTCAATGCTTCTAATACTCTGCTATTAACTATTCCCTTACTCTTCAATGTACTTACCAAGTAATTTAATTTATATATATAAGATGAGGAGTCATTCATAGTGATGAGTTTAAGAGAGTTAGTACGGTGCTCTATATCTGGAAATAATAACTAGTGTTCAATCCTATTCTAAGTAAGGAACAAGTTATTTACCTAGAGTAAAAGTCTGGCGATCATTCGTTCAGCATACATTTAAAGGTAACCTTTTAATTTGTGAAACTGAGGTTTTTATCTTTCTTTTTAATTATTCAAAAGGAAGAAATAGTAAAGATGTTTTTAACAATCTGTATATTAATCGTATATTACGTGGAAGAATAATATTTAATTAGACTCTGTATGACAGAAGAAAAGAAAATAGCCATCCTGGTAGATGGTGATAATGCCCAACCCAAGTTATTAAAACAAGTAGTAGATGAGGTGGCCAAATATGGCAAAGCCACCATTCGTAGAATTTATGGAGATTGGACCAGCCCACAGATGAATGGTTGGAAAACAGAACTGAATGAGACTTCATTTTCACCCATTCAGAAGTTTTCATATACCACAGGGAAAAACTCAACAGATAGCTCGTTAATTATTGATGCAATGGATATTCTTTACGGTAAAAATATTGATGGATTTTGTATTGTATCCAGTGATAGTGATTATACCGGACTGGCTAAACGTATACGTGAAGAGGGTATTTTAGTCATTGGGATAGGAGAGAAGAAAACACCAAGTGCTTTTGTACAGTCGTGTGAGATTTTTACTTTCTGTGAGAATTTGATTCATACCGATATCCCTTCTGTTGAGGCTAATCTATCAAAAGACTTAGTGAAGATTATTGATAAAGCATACGATAAAGCTGCCGGTGATGACGATCAGGCTTATATGTCGGAAGTAGGAAGTATATTGCGTAAGTTTGATCCTACTTTTGATGTTCGTTCTCATGGTTTTTCTACGTTATCTTCTTTCTTCAAAGCCTTAGATAGTTTTGAAGTGATTGATAACAAAGTTGGTGCGTTGAATCATTACTTGTTAAGAAGGAAGTAGTAAAAAAGTCTAGGTGCTTTTTTCTATCATTGGGTTGTGGAATAGTTGTTTAACTATTGTGAGGTAAAATAAAATTACACTATGGTGTAGTGTGAGAGATTTAAACAACTGTTGTTCCTTTAAAAAGCTTTCTAAAAGATATATTTCGCTATATTCTCGCTTCTACTACTTCTGAGCGGGGTGCTTGTCGGTCTAGGACTGAAGTGCCTTCGGTCCTAGACCGACAAGGGTTCTCTCCTAGACCGATAACCCTCCGGTCTAGGAGAGAATAATTTGTTGTTTGGAAACACCTTCAGTCACTTCTATTAAATGATAGAGTCTATCCTTTTTCTCTTTTTCTTTTTGCTGTGAAAAAAACGGACAGTTTTTATATTGATGTGAAAAACTATAACATAAGTAGTTTTGTTCTATATTTGTTCCATGGAATTTGAGCCTTAACCCCTACATTCCTATATACGATGTTAAGCTGTACGTAGGAGATGAAAAAGGTCATCAGTGGGAGATTTGAAGAGAATGTATTGAATGGATTTATATGAGTAAACTATGAATTATTATAACCCAAAAGGAACCACCTTAAATTTTTTAGATTCTGTAAAAGATAAAACCTCAACTTCTTTGGTGAAGTTTTGTATTATGGCAATAGTAGGAGGAGCTTTTATTGCATTAGGTGGTCTATTATCTGTCTTAGTATCAGGAGGAATGACAGGAGTGGGAAGTGTAAATCCCGGGTTGGTCAAATTTGCTGCAGGAGCCCTTTTCCCTGTGGGACTTATCATGGTTTCTATTGCCGGAGTTGATTTGTTTACTAGTGATTGTGCCTCTTTTACTTTGGCCGGAATGGAACGACAGATTAATTGGAAACTTTTTCTGAAATATTTGTTTTTTTCTTATCTATTTAACTTTGTAGGAACCCAATTGGTGGCTTATTTTTTTACTTATAAAGTGGGGCTATTACAAACAGAACCTTGGCTAAGCTATATGCATCAGTATGCTGAAGAAAAAGTCTATCAAGATTTTATGCCTGTTTTCTTAAAAGGTATTGGGGCTAATTGGTTGGTGTGTATGGGAATGTTTTTAGGGTATGCAGCAAAAGATGTTATTAGTAAATGTATAGGTATATGGATACCGGTGATGCTTTTTGTAACTCTAGGTTATGAACACTCCATAGCTAATCTGTTTTTTATTCCTACAGCAATTTACATAGGTGCCGATATCTCATGGATGGATTTTATATTAAAAAACTTAATTCCTTCAACTCTTGGAAACTTTATTGGTGGAGCACTTTTTGTGGGATTGCCATTCTGGTATTTATATTTACATAAAAAGTGAGAATAAACAAATTGATTATTTAATTTATAGAATTAAATGATGCAAATACTCATTTTTAAAACTTTTTCTTTTATTCTCTTCTCTTCTTTTTTTTAAGAGGGCAATTGATTCATTATTTGTCTTTCTTGATTGCTTTTTCTCTTCTTGTATTAATGATGTATAGCCTGTTTCTTGCTGTTTTGTTGCTTCTGATAGTTCTGTTTTTGGAAATTAATAAGTAAGTTTTATTTTACCTAATCTTGTCTTTTATGTGAAAAATACATTCAGGATTAATAAAATTTACTATATTGTAAAATAAGAATTAAAATTATTCTTGGGGATGTATCTCAACTTTAATCTTGTATTACTTGTTTATAATTAAAGAGAGTTAACCGAACTGATTTTTTACTACTCACTATACTATATAATATAATACTATGAAAGAACTCCTGAAAAAATTAGAAGACCTAAACCATAAGGCTGAATTAGGTGGAGGTACCAAACGAATTGACAAACAGCATGAAGTTGGTAAATTAACAGCTAGGGAACGAATAGATCTGTTGTTAGAGAAAGGCTCATTTGTTGAGTTGGATAAGTTTGTAACCCATCGTACCACTGATTTTGGTATGCAAAACTCTAAAATTCTTGGTGATGGGGTAGTTACAGGCTATGGTATGATAGGCTCACGCTTAGTTTTTGTTTTTGCTCAAGATTTTACTGTATTTGGTGGTTCTCTTTCAGAAACCTATGCCAAGAAAATCTGTAAAGTAATGGATATGGCGATGGATATGGGAGCTCCTATTATTGGACTGAATGACTCGGGTGGTGCTCGTATTCAGGAAGGAGTGAAATCATTAGGAGGGTATGCCGATATTTTCTTGAGAAACTCTTTAGCATCGGGTGTGGTTCCACAAATTAGTGCCATAATGGGACCTTGTGCAGGTGGGGCTGTTTATTCTCCTGCCCTGACTGACTTTATCTTTATGGTGAAAGAGAGTAGCTATATGTTTATTACCGGTCCGGATGTAGTGAAAAGTGTTACACAAGAAGATGTATCCAAAGAGGAATTGGGAGGATCTGAAATGCACGTAACGACTTCCGGAGTAGCTCATTTTGCAGCGGATAATGATATTGATTGCATCAATCGCATCCGGGAATTGATTTCTTATCTACCCGGTAATAATATGGAAGAACCTCCTTTTGTTCCTACTTTAGATTCACCGACACGCTCCACTTCCTCGTTGGTCGATTTAATACCTACCAATCCTAATCAACCCTACGATATTAAAGAGATGATTAAGGAAGTAGCCGATGATCATCGTTTCTATGAAGTACAGGAAGAGTATGCACAAAACATTGTGATTGGTTATATTCGATTGAATGGAAAAACCATCGGGGTTGTAGCTAATCAACCAGCTGTATTAGCTGGAACATTAGATATTAATGCTTCTATCAAAGCGGCTCGTTTTGTGCGTTTCTGCGATGCCTTTAATATTCCACTATTGACATTGGTCGATGTACCGGGATTCCTTCCGGGAGTAGAACAGGAGTATGGAGGTATTATTCGTAATGGCGCCAAATTGCTTTATGCTTATTGTGAGGCAACAGTACCCAAAGTAACCATTGTAGTTCGTAAGTCGTATGGTGGTGCTTATTGTGTAATGAGTTCCAAACACATCCGAGGCGATATTAACTTTGCTTATCCTACCGCTGAAATTGCAGTTATGGGACCAGATGGAGCTGTTAATATCCTCTTTAGAAAAGATATTGAAAAAGCAGACGATGCCGAGGCTAAACGTAAAGAGTTGCAGGAAGAGTATCGTGAGAAATTTGCTAATCCATACCGAGCAGCAGAATTGGGGTATATGGATGAAGTGATTGATCCTTCTGTAACACGAATTCGTTTGATTCGGAGTTTTGAGATGTTAGCTAATAAGCGTCAATCCAACCCTCCCAAGAAACACTCTAACTTACCACTTTAAAAAAGATGCTACTATGATAAAGAAAGTATTAGTTGCCAATAGAGGAGAGATTGCTCTACGTATCTTTAGAACGTGTAGAGTCATGAATTTAGATACTGTTGCTATTTATACCCACGTAGATCGTGGCTCTCTTCACGTTCGATATGCAGAAGAAGCGTATTGTATCTCTGATGATCCGGATGATACCTCTTATTTGAAACCTGAACAGATATTAGCTATTGCCAAAAAAACAGGAGCGGCGATTCATCCGGGCTATGGCTTTTTGTCTGAGAATGCTGATTTTGCCCGACAGTGTGAAAAAGAGGGAGTGATTTTTATTGGTCCCAATGCAGATATTATTGAATCAATGGGGATTAAAACACAGGCTCGTAAAACAATGAAAGAGGCCGGTCTTCCTATCGTACCCGGTATCGAAGCTCCACTGTCTTCTGTTGAGGAAGCACATCAGGTGGCTCAAGAAATAGGATTTCCCATTATGTTGAAGGCTTTGGCGGGTGGTGGAGGCAAAGGAATGCGTCTAGTTCGTTCTTCAGAGGAGTTGGCAGAAGCCTTACGTTTGTCTAAATCGGAAGCTCTGCACGCTTTTGGTAATGATGCCGTTTATATGGAGAAATACATTGAGAACCCTCACCACATTGAAGTGCAAATATTGGGCGATCGTTACGGTAATATTGTTCATTTGGGTGAGCGAGAGTGTTCTATCCAAAGGAGAAATCAAAAACTGATAGAAGAGTCTCCTTCTCCATTTTTGAAACAAGAGGTTCGCGAGAAAATGTTAGCTATGGCTGTGGAAGCAGCAAAGAAGATAGGTTATTACAGTGCAGGTACACTGGAGTTTATGGTAGATAAAGAACAAAACTTCTATTTCTTGGAGATGAATACCCGGCTACAAGTGGAGCATCCTGTTACTGAATTATGCACTGGAGTAGATATAGTACGCGACATGATTTCTGTAGCAGGAGGTAATGCTTTGCCTTATAAACAATCGGATATAAAAATCCAGGGATCTGCTATTGAATGTCGTATATATGCTGAAGACCCTGCAAATAACTTTATGCCTTCACCCGGAATCATTAGAGTGCGTGAAGTACCCGAAGGACGTAACATACGTTTAGATAGCTCGGTTTATGCGGGTTTTGAGGTTTCCTTACATTACGATTCTATGATTGCCAAAATATGTACTTGGGGGCGTACGCGTAATTCGGCTATATCGTCTATGCAACGTGCTCTTCGTGAATATAAAATGTTAGGGATTAAAACGACCATACCTTTCCATCAGCGCGTATTAATGAATGAAGCTTTTCTCAAAGGTGATTACGACACGACCTTTATTGATACTCGTTTTGATAAGGAAGACTTGAAGAAGAAAAAGAGTAGTGATCCTACTATTTCTATCATTACTGCTGCCTTGCGTCACTATGAATTGGAAAAAGAGGCTGCAGCACGTGCCACCACTCTTCCTGTGGTAGGAGAGTCGTTATGGAAACATTACGGTAAATTACAAATGACAGCTAATAACTATTAAATAGGAAAAGACAATGACAACAATAAAGAAAACATTAGCAACTTACTATGCTGAGGTAGTTGACTTTCCGGATCAGGAATTTAAAGTGGAAATCATTGAAGATGGTCCTATAAAGAGGGTATTAGTCAATGGCAAGGAGTATGAAGTGGATTATAATGTGGGTGGAGACTCTATTTATTCGGTGATTATTGATAATCGATCCAATGGGGTTCAATTGACTCGGGTCGGAAACTCTTCTTACGAAGTAATTAATCGGGGAGACTTGTATCACATCGATTTAGTGAACGAGATAGAACGTACCCGAAGTGAACATCAACGAGCAGAAGGGGTTGGTCTTCAGATCATCACTACACCAATGCCGGGTGTAATACAGAAAGTGTATGTAGAAAAAGGTAGTGAAGTAAAAGCTGGCGATGCAGTATGTGTGTTAGTAGCTATGAAGATGGAAAATGAGATTAAAGCCACTTCAGATGGTATTGTAAAAGAAATCTTCGTGAAAGATAATGATAAAGTGGGAGCTAAAGATAAACTTATGATCATTGAGTAGCGATAACTACTTAAGCAGAATTGTTTATTATAAATTTGTAGAATTGGACAAGGGAGTTTTTATATGACTTCCTTGTTTTTTATCTACAAAATTTCTTTCATTAATTATTGCTATTTGTACTATTGGGAATAAGTATTTAAGGGAGGATTCAGTTGAATAGTATAACGTTTTATTTTAATTAGATTTTACATTTAACATAAACTTAACTATAATGTATATATACTTTATAAATATAATAATACTTTAGCAAAATAAAGCGTTATAGCTGCAATTTAAAGACTTGCTAGGGTGGGGATGATTTTGTAGTTTTGACATGTTATAATTCTAGTATAGAATAAGATACAATTAATATTTATAAGTATATGACCTTAGAGAAAACCTGGAGATGGTTTGGTGCAGATGATCTCATCAAATTATCAGACTTAAGACAAATGGGTATTGAGGGTGTTGTTACAGCCTTGAACCATATTCCAAGCGGTGAAGTTTGGAGTGTTGAAGAAATTGAAAAACGCAGAAATATGATTGAAGAGGCAGGAATGCGCTGGAGCGTAGTAGAAAGTCTTCCTGTTTCTGAAACAATTAAAATGCGTGGTGAAGAGTGTGAACGTCACATTGAAAACTATAAAATTTCATTGAGAAATTTAGGTAAATGTGGTGTTACTACTGTTTGTTATAATTTTATGCCTGTATTAGATTGGGCTAGAACAAGTTTGAGTTATAAACACGAAGATGGTACTGATTCAATGTTCTTTGATTATACCATTTTTGCTGCTTTTGATGTTTATATTTTACAACGTCCCGGATCGGAAAAAGATTATTCTGAGGAGATTTTAGCTAAAGCTAAAAAGCTGGTTGATAATATGACTGATGCGGAAAAGGATGAAGTGGTATATAATGTAGTGGTTGCAACTCAAGCTTTCGTTGGTAGTGGAGTAGGTAATGTGCCAAACTACAAAGAAGAGTTTCAAAAACTATTGGATAATTACAAAGATATTGATAAAGAACAATTACGTTCTAACTTAAAACACTTCTTAGAGGAAGTTATCCCTGTAGCAGAAGAAGCTGGTGTGAATCTTTGTATTCATCCGGACGATCCCCCCTTCCCCTTGTTAGGTTTACCTCGTATTGCAAGTACTTTGGAAGACTATGAGTGGATTATTAATCAAGTAGATTCAGTAGCTAATGGTGTTACTTTCTGTACCGGATCTTTATCAGTTAGAGAGGACAATGTGTTGTTGAACTTCATTAAGAATTTGGCTCCACGTATCCACTTTATTCACTTGCGTAATATTACTCGTAATGGAGAGCGTACCTTCTACGAATCAGGACATATTGATGGTGTATTAGATATGCCTAGTTTAGTGCAAGCTTTGTTAGAAGAGCAAATTCGTCGTAAAAAAGAAGGTAGAAAAGATTATCGTATTGCATTCCGTCCCGATCATGGACTACGTATGTTACACGATTTTGAAGAAAAGCACAATCCCGGTTATCCATTGATTGGACGCTTAAAAGGTCTTGCTGAAATTTCAGGTATAGAAGCTGGTATACTTTACTGTATGAAAAACAACAAAAACTAAATAATATGAATTTATTTAATATTGAAGGCAAAGTAGCCTTAATTACCGGAGGTTATGGTGCTTTAGGTGGAAGTATTTCTCTTTATTTAAGTCAACAAGGTGCAGAGGTTGTTATCATTGGTCGTTCAGAAGAAAAAGCGGCTCCTTTAATTAATAAAATTAAAGAAGAAGGTAACAAAGGCTACTTTGTACAAGCTGATGTGATGAACGTTGAAGATCTTCGCAAGGCAAAGGATATTATTTTAGAACGCAGTAAACGTATTGATATACTTATTAATGCTGCAGGAGGTAATGTTCCGGGTGCTACACTCAGAGATGATCAGCCCATTTTCGATATGAAAATAGAAGATTGGGATAAGGTGATTAATCTAAATATGAATGGTACTGTTTACCCTTGTCTGGTTTTTGGTGAAGCTATGGCTGCCGAGAAGAAAGGTTCCATTATAAATGTTTCATCAATGGCTGCACTTTCAGTTTTAACACGTGTTGTTGGATATTCTTCAGCAAAAGCAGCTATAACCAACTTTACGAAGTGGTTAGCCAATGATTTTGCACAAAAATATGGTGATAAACTACGTGTAAATGCTGTTGCTCCCGGCTTTTTCATTGGTGAGCAAAACCGTAATGTTCTTATCAATCCTGATGGTTCATTAACTGAAAGAAGTCATAAAATTCTTAATAACACCCCTATGGGTAGATTTGGAGATTTATCAGAGCTTAACGGTTATATTCACTATTTAGCGAGCGATGCTTCGAGTTTCGTTACTGCAACAGTTCTTCCTATTGATGGAGGTTTTATAGCTTATAGCGGAGTATAATTCATATAAATTATCCCTTACTCTTTTACTTTTAGAGTAGGGGGTTTTTCTTTCTAAAACCTTTTATTCTGAACCAGATCTTCTATAGATTGAGACCTTTGCACGATAACTCCCTAAAATATACATGTAATTGATTGATTATT
>CAZGUI010000061.1:0-15066 GCA_964528875.1 uncultured Bacteroides sp.
AGTCCTCGTAATGTAGAAGCTATTGTTGGGCACATATCCAAACAAATAATGATTGATTCTTTGGAAATTGCCAATCAACTTTTTGATGAAGGCATATTAGCAGATATGGGGTACAACAGAAACAGTTTGATGACCTTCTTTATACCCAACACCTATGAAGTGTATTGGAACATCAAGGTTGAGGACCTCTTATCGCGAATGCAAAAAGAGCATGACAGTTTTTGGAACGACAGCAGGACACAAAGAGCAGAACAAATAGGATTATCCACCTATGAGGTGGCTATCTTAGCGTCTATTGTTGAGGAAGAAACAGCTAAAAACGATGAAAAACCCACAGTAGCCGGACTTTATATGAATCGACTAAAACGAGGAATGCTATTACAGGCTGATCCAACGGTTAAGTATGCTTTGGGCGACTTCACTATTCAACGCATAACCAATCAGGATTTGAAGATTGAATCACCATACAACACCTATTTACACACCGGACTTCCTCCCGGTCCTATACGTATTCCAACGATTAAAGGAATTGATAGTGTCCTTAATTATCAAGAACATAATTACATCTATATGTGTGCCAAAGAAGATTTTTCTGGGTATCACAACTTTGCATCTAATTTAGCTGAACACTCACGAAATGCTAGAAAATACTGGGATGCACTAAATAAAAGAAAGATTTATAGATAAAAAGGTTTTAAAAGATTGAGTTTTCAGTATATTTGCTTAATATTTTCTTTAATCTTATAAAATAAGCTACTGTCTTATGAGCAAAAAATTATTATTGGGTGATGAAGCCATAGCTCAAGCGGCTATTGATGCGGGTATTTCCGGTGTTTATGCATACCCCGGAACTCCATCAACAGAAATCACTGAATATATACAACGTCATCCGGTGAGCAAACAACGCAACATACATTCTCGCTGGTGTACAAATGAAAAAACAGCAATGGAAGCTGCCTTAGGTATGTCCTTTATTGGAAAGCGTGCCATTGTATGTATGAAACATGTAGGCTTGAATGTTGCAGCCGACTGTTTTGTTAATGCCGGAGTTACTGGTGTAAATGGAGGTTTAGTAGTTATTGTAGCTGATGACCCGAGTATGCACTCCTCTCAAAATGAACAAGATAGTCGTTTCTATGGAGATTTTGCATTGATTCCAATCTTGGAGCCCAGTAATCAACAAGAAGCATACGATATGACTTACTTTGGATTGCAGCTCTCTGAACAGTTAGGTGTTCCTGTACTATTACGTATTGTTACGCGATTGGCTCACTCCAGATCGGGAGTTGCAGTTAAAGAACAACTCCAAGAAAATGAAATTTCTTATAGCAAAGATGCTAAACAATTCATATTGCTTCCCGGAATTGCTCGTAAAAGATATCAATCACTTGTAGAAAAACAAGAGGTTTTTGAAGATAAGTCCAACACCTCAAATTACAACGCATATATAGACGGTGTAAATAAAGACAAGGGAATTGTAGCTTGTGGCATTGCATACAATTACTTAATGGAACACTATCCGGAAGGATGTGAGTATCCCATTGTAAAAGTTGGCCAATATCCTCTTCCTAAAGCACACATAGCAAAACTTTTTGCCGAATGTAACGAAATAATAGTCATGGAAGATGGGCAACCTTTTGTGGAGAAACAACTGAAAGGTTTATTAGGTATAGGAGTTACAGTCAAAGGTAGATTAAATGGTATTTTACCTCGTACAGGAGAATTAAATCCTGATAATGTAGGAAGGGCCTTGGGTAAAGAAACTCCTGAGTCTTATCAAGCTTCACCTTCTGTTGAAATGAGACCTCCTGCACTTTGTCAAGGTTGTGGTCATCGCGACTTATTTACTGCTCTGAATGAAGTTGTGGCAGAATATAATCAAGCTAAAGTTTTAAGTGATATTGGTTGTTACACGCTTGGAGCCGGAGCTCCTTTTCACGCAATCGACTCTTGTGTTGATATGGGTGCATCAATTACCATGGCAAAAGGTGCAGCAGATGGGGGGCAACATCCTTCTATTGCAGTTATTGGTGACTCCACCTTTACTCATTCAGGAATGACCGGATTGTTAGACTGTGTAAACTCTAATAGCAAGGTAACCATTATTATATCGGACAATGAAACGACAGCAATGACTGGTGGGCAAGATTCAGCCGGAACTGGTCGCATAGAATCTATCTGTTTAGGGTTAGGGGTTGAAGAGGAACATGTACGTGTAATTGTTCCATTAAAGAAAAATCACGAAGCCATGAAAGAAATGCTCCGCGAAGAAATTGAATACAATGGTGTATCAGTTATCATCCCTAGAAGAGAGTGCATCCAGACATTAAAAAGGAGTAGAAAGAAAAAATAACAATGAAAAAAGATATTATACTTTCTGGCGTAGGTGGACAAGGCATCCTAACTATTGCCACAATTATTGGACAGGCTGCTATTAAAGAAAACTTATATTTAAAACAAGCAGAAGTGCATGGCATGAGTCAAAGAGGTGGAGATGTACAATCGAATCTTCGATTAAGTAGTAACCCCATTTCTTCTGACTTAATTCCCAAAGGTGCTTGTGATTTAATTATCTCTTTAGAGCCGATGGAGGCATTGCGTTATCTTCCTTATCTTCACAAAGAAGGTTGGGTGGTTTCAAACGAAGTCCCATTCAAGAACATTGATAATTATCCGGATGAAGAAAAGGTTTGGAATGAAATCAAAGCCTTACCCAATCATGTTCTATTAAACGTGGATGAAATTGCTAGAGAAATAGGCTCATTACGTGCTTCAAATATTGTTTTATTAGGAGCTACTACCCCATTTCTGAATATGAAATATGAAAATATTGAAGCAAGCATTGAAGATATTTTCAAATCTAAAGGACAAGAAATAGTAGATCTAAATATAAAAGCTCTTAGAGCCGGAAAAGAAGCTGCTGAGCACTTAATTTAGCACTCATGATTTTTATATTACAGCTTAAATAAGGTAATGAATAAAAACTACTGGGAACAGGAGATTGAAACGATAGCCACAAAGCAATTAAAAGCATTGCAACTAAATAGGCTAAAAAAGACTTTACAAAGAGCACAACTATCTCCTTTTTACAACAAAAGATTTCAAGAGATAGGCTTTTCTGTTGATCGGATTCATCATTTAGAAGACATTCAGCAATTGCCTTTTACCACCAAACAAGACTTGCGAGACAGCTACCCTTTTCAGTTAGCCACAAGCAATCCTAAAGGTGAAGGAGTTCGTATCCACAGTTCCAGTGGCACAACAGGAAATCCCACCCTTGTGGTTTATTCGAAAAAGGACTTAGACAACTGGGCAAACCTAGTGGCTCGTTGCTTATATATGGTAGGTATTCGCAATACAGATGTTTTTCAAAACAGTTCAGGTTACGGAATGTTTACTGGAGGGCTAGGCTTTCAATACGGAGCTGAAAAATTAGGTGCGTTAACAGTACCGGCAGCTGCAGGAAACAGCAAGCGACAAATTAAGTTTATTACCGATTTTGGAACTACTGCCTTACATGCCATACCCAGTTATGCTGTACGTTTGGCTGAAGTATTTAAAGAAGAAGGACTTGATCCTATACAGTCTACTCTAAGAACATTGGTTATTGGAGCTGAACCTCACACAGATAAACAACGAAAAATAATTGAAAACCTCTTAGGTGTAAAAGCATATAATAGCTACGGTATGACAGAAATGAATGGTCCGGGTGTTGCTTTTGAGTGTAAGGAACAAAACGGTATGCATTTATGGGAGGATAGCTATTTAGTTGAAATTATTCATCCTGATACGGGTGAAGTTTTACCTGTTGGAGAAATTGGAGAGTTGGTTTTAACTACACTTAACCGTGAGATGATGCCCTTGATTCGTTACAGAACACGAGATTTGACTCGCGTTTTACCTTATGCTTGTCCCTGTGGAAGAACTCATCTACTAATTGATCGTATTACGGGTAGAAGTGATGATATGATTATTATTAAAGGGGTAAATATTTTCCCTATGCAAATTGAAAAAGTGTTGATGAGTTATCCTGAGCTCTCTAGTAATTATTTAATAACACTAGATAAAATTGATAAACAGGAGTCTTTAACGGTAGAAGTAGAAATCAAGGAGCTTCCAACTGATAACTATGTTGTCTTAGAAAATCTACACAAAAAAATCAGACAAGATTTGCGTGATGAAATATTGGTTACTCCTGCTCTTAAGTTTGTTAAAAAAGGCTCATTGCCTCAACAAGAAGGAAAAGCTGTAAGGGTAAAAGATTTAAGAAAAACAAAAATAGACGAGTAAAAGAGATTCATAACATGAAACCCAAAACGCAATATTTTACAACTAAATAGTGTAATTAACAGACTATTTGAAAATATATAACGCTTTTCTTTTGTTTTTTGAAACGAATAACCTATTTTTGCTAACATATAAAAATTGATATGAATAGAACAAATACAATCCACCATCATTTACCTAGCGATAACTTTCGGTAGGCAATTAGGTATTGTATTTAATTTATATACAGAATAACAATAATGAAGGCTTACCGAAAAGGGTGAGCCTTTTTTATTTTGAATAAAAAATTAAATAATAAAAAGATACAATCGTTATGTTAAGAATTGCAGTACAAGCCAAAGGTAGACTTCACGACGATACCATGGAATTACTTAAAGAAGCCGGCATTAAGCTTCGTTCATTAAAAAGAACATTATTAGTTCAGTCGACAAACTTCCCAGTGGAAGTACTTTATTTAAGAGATGATGACATTCCTCAATCGGTAGCCAATGGAGTAGCTGATATCGGTATTGTAGGAGAGAATGAGTTTAATGAGAAAAAGCAAAAAACTCAAATCATCAAGCGTCTGGGTTTCAGTAAATGCAGACTATCTTTAGCCATTCCCAGAGATATTGCTTATGAAGATGCTTCTTGGTTTAACAATAAAACCATAGCCACCTCCTACCCTGTAATTCTTCAAAAGTTTTTAGACGAAAAAAATCTGTCGGCTAATATTCATGAAATTTCAGGTTCAGTAGAAGTATCTCCTTCTATTGGATTAGCTGATGCAATTTTCGACATTGTGAGTTCCGGTTCTACATTAGTAAGTAACCGTTTGAAAGAAGTCGAGGTTGTTATGAAGTCGGAAGCTGTTCTAATTGGTAACAGCACCTTATCTCTTGAGAAAAAAGAAATCTTGGATGAGTTACTGTTCAGAATGGATGCTGTAAAAATAGCTGAAGATAAAAAATATGTCTTAATGAATGCTCCTAAAGAGAGTCTAGACAAAATACTTACCATTTTACCCGGAATGAAAAGTCCAACAGTTGTTCCACTAGCCGACGAAAACTGGTGCTCCATTCAAACCGTATTAGATGAAAAATCATTTTGGGATATCATTGGTAAATTAAAAGAAATGGGAGCAGAAGGTATTCTTGTTCTTCCCATTGAGAAAATGATTCCTTAAAATAAAACAGCTAACAATGAATATAATAAAGTATCCCAACCCCAATCAATGGGAGGAAATTTTAAAGCGACCGGAAATTCGATCGGAAGATTTATTTGGAAGGGTTCAAGAGATTTTAGATAAAGTACGCATAGAAAGAGACAATGCTCTGTTTGAATTTAACGAGAAGTTTGATGGAGTACAATTAAACTCATTACAGGTATCTGTAGAAGAAATAAATGCTGCTGTTAACAAAGTGCCTAGTGAATTAAAAGAAGCCATTCAAGTAGCTCATCATAATATTTACGTATTTCATTCCTCTCAAAATACAGAAGAAGACAAGATTGAAACGATGCCAGGGGTATTTTGTTGGAGAAAAGCCATTCCGATTGAAAAAGTAGGACTTTATATTCCCGGAGGTACAGCCCCATTATTTTCTACTGTTTTGATGCTTTCTATTCCTGCCAAAATTGCAGGATGTAAGGAAATTATTCTTTGTACGCCCCCTAACAAACAAGGAGAAATAAATCCGGCTATACTCTATGCAGCACAAATAGCAGGTGTAAACAAAATATATAAAACAGGAGGTGCACAAGCAATAGCTGCTATGGCTTATGGTACTGAGAGCATCCCTAAGGTTTATAAAATATTTGGCCCCGGAAATCAATACGTTACTGCAGCTAAACAACTGGTTAGCTTAAAAGAGGTGGCCATTGATATGCCTGCCGGTCCATCGGAAGTAGCCGTATTAGCAGATGAATCGGCTAACCCGGCTTTTGTTGCTGCTGACCTTTTATCTCAAGCAGAACATGGCATTGATAGTCAGGTTATTCTTGTAACTACGGATGAAAAATTAATACCTAAAGTTGAAAAAGAAATAGAGAAACAACTCGTAGCTCTTCCCCGAAAAGAAATGACAGAGAAGACGTTGATAAATAGCAAGATTATCCTTATAAAATCCATTGAAGAAGGAATGAAAGTGATCAATGCTTATGCTCCAGAACATCTTATTTTGGAAGTAAAAGATTATCATCAGGTAGCTAATCAAGTGATTAATGCAGGATCAGTTTTTCTGGGTTCATATACTCCTGAAAGTGCAGGGGATTATGCTTCAGGAACAAATCACACGCTACCGACTAATGGTCATGCCAGAGCATATAGTGGAGTTAGCTTAGATAGCTTTGTTAGAAAAACAACTTTCCAAGAAATCACACCTAATGGACTGACTCATTTGGGTCCTGTTGTTGAAATACTAGCTCAAAATGAATTTCTGGATGCACACAAAAATGCAGTATCCATACGTCTAAAAACAATACAAGAGAAATAATAAACATGAAGAACTTAAAAGATCTGACTCGTCCTAATATATGGAGTTTAACACCCTACTCTTCTGCTCGTGACGAATATAAAGGAGAAGATAAGGTTACTTTTTTAGATGCTAACGAAAACCCCTACAGTGATCCATACAATAGATATCCTGATCCGGGGCAAAGAGAGCTTAAAAAAGCAATCAGCAAGATTAAAGAAGTGCCCACCTCTTCCATTTTCTTAGGAAACGGTAGTGATGAAGCCATCGATTTACTGTTTAGAGTGTTTTGTCAGCCTCAAATTGATAACGTGGTGGCTATAGATCCCACTTATGGAATGTATAAGGTCTCTGCCGACATCAATGACATTTCATATCGAAGTGTTCTTTTAGATGAGAATTTTCAGTTTGATGCTCAACAGTTATTAGATAAAACGGATCAACAGACAAAACTGATATTTCTCTGTTCTCCTAATAATCCTACGGCAAACGACTTGGATAGAGCAGAAATCATTAAACTATTAAAGACCTTTGAAGGATTAGTTATAGTAGATGAAGCTTATATTGATTTCTCTAATTCACCTTCATTCACCAAAGAATTGGACAAATACCCTAATTTGGTAGTACTGCAAACATTCTCTAAAGCATGGGGATCAGCAGCTATTCGTCTAGGTATGGCTTTTGCCTCTTCTGAAATCATTCAATTAATGAGCAAAGTGAAGTATCCATACAACATCAATCAGTTAACCCAAAATCAGGCTTTAGATTTATTGCAAGAATATGCAACGATTCAAAACTGGACAAAGGAGATTATAAAAGAAAGAGCGCGTGTTGAATATTGCTTAAAAGATATTCCTTGTGTAACTCACATTTATCCTTCGGATGCAAACTTTATTTTAATTCAAGTAACCGATGCCAATGCCATTTATAATTATCTGGTTCAACAAGGAGTAATTATTCGTAACCGTCATTCGGTGGCACTCTGTACTAACTGTTTGCGCTTAACTATAGGTACTCCTGAGGAAAACTCTCAATTACTCAACTTTTTACAATCGTATAAATGAAAAAGAAATTTTTATTCATAGATCGTGATGGAACATTAGTGATAGAACCTCCGATTGATTATCAATTAGACGCTTATGAAAAGCTGGAGTTCTATCCCAAGGTGATGAGAAACTTGAGCTTTATCCAAGAAAAATTAGACTTCGATTTGGTTATGGTTACCAATCAAGACGGATTGGGAACTTCTTCATTTCCTGAAGACACGTTTTGGCCGGTACACAACTTAATGATGCAAACTCTAGAAGGAGAAGGTATTACTTTTCAAGAGGTCTTAATAGACAAAAGCTTTCCCGAAGATAATGCCCCTACTCGCAAACCAAGAACAGGATTATTGACATCATACATAGCGAATGAGAATTACGATATACCCAATAGTTTTGTGATTGGAGATCGTGAAACCGATGTTGAACTAGCTTATAACTTAGGGTGTAAAGCCATCTATTTACAAAGTCCGGATATTAAAGTGCCTGAACAATTCCAAGACACTTGTGCTTTAATAACCACAGATTGGGATCGAATTGCAGACTTCCTTTTTGCAGGTGAACGTACAGCATCTGTTGAACGCAAAACAAAAGAAACAGACATTAAGTTATCTTTGGATTTAGATGGAACAGGTCAATGCAACATTTCAACAGGAATAGGTTTCTTTGATCACCTCTTGGAACAAATTGGAAAACATGCAAACATAGATTTGAGCATTCAAGTGAAAGGTGATTTAATAGTGGATGAACACCATACCATTGAAGACACCGCTATAGCCCTAGGCGATTGTTTACGGCAGGCTTTGGGTAATAAAAGAGGTATTGAACGCTATGGGTATTCTTTACCTATGGATGACTGCTTATGTCAAGTGTGTTTGGATTTTGGAGGCAGACCTTGGTTGGTTTGGGATGCTACATTCAAACGCGAAATGATCGGACAGTTACCCACTGAGATGTTCTCTCACTTCTTTAAGTCGTTAAGCGATTCGGCTAAGATGAATTTAAACATTAAAGCAGAAGGAGAAAATGAACATCACAAAATTGAGGGTATATTCAAAGCTTTAGCACGTGCCATTAAAATGGCTATAAAGCGAGATATTTATCGTTACGAACTTCCCTCTTCCAAAGGATTATTATAAAAATATTGCTACTAGCAGAAATGAAAAGAGGAATACTTTTTTAATGATAAGTATTCCTCTTTTTTATGTTGTTTGAAACTAATATTACTTCAGTTTATCTAATTGTTCCAACCATTCATCTACTGATGCATCACTTGGCATTACCCAATCACCTCTAGGGCTCAAAGACACACTACCAATCTTAGGTCCATCAGGCAAACAGGAACGTTTAAACTGATTCATAAAAAACCGACGAACAAAAAGTTTCAAGCTATTCTTGATTTCATTTTTATGATACGTCCCTTCAAATGTATAAGATGCTAATGTATAAATTTTAACTGGGGTAAAGCCATATCGAATAAAGTAATACAAAAAGAAATCGTGTAATACATAAGGTCCAACTAAGTCTTCTGTCTTTTGGGCAATCTCTCCTTTTTCATTACTAGGTGTTAACTCCGGACTAATAGGTGTATCTACAATATCCAAAAGTATTTTCTGCGTTTCACCTGTTAGTTCATGAGTGGCAATCCATGTGACCAAATGCTGAACTAAAGTTTTAGGTACTCCCACATTTACATTGTACATTGACATGTGATCCCCATTATAGGTTGTCCAGCCCAAAGCAAGTTCAGATAAATCACCAGTACCAACCACAAGTCCACCTACCTGATTCGCCAGATCCATTAATATTTGCACACGCTCTCTGGCTTGTGCATTTTCATACGTGGCATCGTGCAGGGTTATATCGTGATCTATATCTTTAAAATGCTGTAAACAAGCTTCTTGAATATCAATTTCTTTAATGGTTATACCTAGTTTTTCCATTAAGTGATGTGCATTTTCATAGGTGCGAGAACTGGTACCAAATCCAGGCATAGTAACTCCTATTATTCCCTTTCTGGATAGACCTAACTGATCGAATGCACGAACAGCAACAAGTAATGACAAGGTAGAGTCTAAACCACCGGAAATACCAATAAGTACCTTTTCACTTCTGATGTGATTGATTCGTTGAGCAAGCCCTACAGATTGAATGGCTAGTATTTCTTCACAGCGGGCATCCAATTCTTGTCCATGAGGTACAAAGGGATACAGATTATATTTTCGGGTTAAGTGTAAAGGAGTATCTCTTTTATCACAAGGAATCTCGCGACTCCAATTCTCCTCAATGCTTTGTTGAAACAAACTGTTTTTTCTTCGTTCAATCTGAATTAGTTCTGTATCTATTTCACTCAAGATACATTGCCCTTCCAGCTGAAAACGTTGACTCTTAGCTAATAATTTTCCATTCTCAGCAATTAGACCTTTTCCTCCAAAAACGACATTGGTTGTTGACTCACCAAAACCACTGGAAGCTAAAACATAACCACCAATAAGTTGTGCCGAATGATGTTTAACCAAAGTTTGGATATACTCATTCCCTCCCACTTGTTCACTAAAAGCCGATAAGTTAAAAATGATATCCGCTCCTTGTAATGCCATAGATAAACTTGGAGGATTGGGAGAGAACAGAGCTTCGCCAACTTCAATAGCAAAACTACATGAACCCAACTGAAATAATAGGTCAGAGCCAAAAGGAACAACCGCATTTAGGAGAACAACTTCTCCATTGAGAGCCAATTCATCGAAAGCAAACCAGCGTCGTTCATCAAACCCTTTATGATTAGAAAGTAAAGTTTTAGGAACGACTCCTAATATCTTCCCATTTTGAATAATTATAGCCACATTATATAGTTTCCCTTTTTGTAACAAAGGCATACCCACAATCACTATGCTGGTTAAGCCTTGTGTAAAAGACAATATGGTGTCTAAAGCAACTAAAGCGTTATTGAGTAACGACTGTTGAAAGAATAGATCACCACAGGTGCATCCCGTGAGTGAAAGTTCAGGAAACAGTAGAACATCCACTTTTTCTTTCTCTGCTTTTTTTATCAGAGTTATAATTTGTTCAGCATTATAACTACATAACCCAACTTTTAACTGAGGTATGGCAGATGCTACTTTAATAAATCCGTGATTCATTTGAATTCTTATTATATTATAGGTATATAAAAGCGACTACTCTGCAAATGTAAAAAAACAAGTGATAGTAGCCTTAATGTTTGAAGACTATCTTTTATCTTCACCAAAAATCTGAACTGCACATTCATATCCCTCTTCATAGAGAGCTTCTAACTTCTTCACATCTTTTTCCAATCGGTTGACTTCTATTTCTGTTGATGGGCGAATGGTATGAATAAAACCTTTTTCCTCGTACTCATCAATTAAATCTAACTGGTCGTTATAAATTGCACTACGAGAACTTAAGACCTCTCTTAATTTTGGATATTTTCTATAGATAAAAGAAGGAACCTTAATGTCTTTGCCCTCTTTTCTGTATCCTTTGGGACGGGTAAGTACAACCACATTTTTTTGATAACCTTCTTTCATTGCTTGTTTCAAGGGTATGGAATCTACAATACCTCCATCTAGCATAGGAGTATCATCGACATAGGTAACCGGACTAACAAAAGGTAAACTACTAGAAGCTTTCACAATATCTATCACTCTCTTCTTGTCTTTTTTCTCTTCAAAATAATTGGCTTCACCTGTTAAACAGTTGGTAGTAACCATAACAAAACGCATAGGGGAAGAGAAATAACTCTCGTAATCATAGGGCACAATATGTTCAGGAAACTCATAAAAGAGCAGATCACTATCTAAAATATTACGTTTCGAGAAAAGGTTTTTAATATTGATATAGTCATACTCTTCCAGTAACTCAATGTTACTCAGTCGAGCTCTTCCTCTCTGATTAGAAATATAAGACAAGCCATTACAAGCACCTGCAGAAACACCAATAACATAAGGAAATTGGATGTCGTGATCCATAAAATAATCCAACACACCGGAGGTAAATACACCACGCATTCCTCCACCTTCGAGAACTAATCCTACATCATTACCCATTTTAAAAGTATTCATCACTCTATTCTTTTTTACAAAATACAACTTCAGTATGCCTTGGTAGTCTTACTTTTTTAAAGAAGAAAAACACCCCACTCACAAGACGTGTATCCGAGATTCAACTCGGTCCTAGACCGAGGAGGGTTCAGTCCTAGACCGACAAGCCTTCAGTCCTAGACCGAAGGGGTATATGACTAAGACCCTTTAATTCCTCTTTCTACAAAAATAGGAAAATTACCCTGAATGCAAATCTAAAAAAGAAAGATAATCGGACTTAAATAATAACCTTTAATTTATATAAGAGGTTAATATATGACAAAAAAAGTCTTTAAAATTCTTCCGACTTCCCCTAGTTAATCTTTTAAAAGTATATTTGCCTCTAATTGTTAAATAAATGATATTATGATAAGAAAATTAGGACTAATAACCCTTTCCTTCATTTTAGGTGCTACACTTTATGCACAAGATAAAACTGAAACAAAAACAGAGGAAGGGTTTCAATTCACAACAATCAAAGAGAATCCTATTACACCTGTAAAAAACCAAAACAGATCGAGCACCTGCTGGAGTTTCTCCGGATTAGGACTTATTGAGTCAGAATTATTACGTATGGGTAAAGGAGAACACGATCTATCTGAAATGTTTGTAGTGCATCACACCATGGTGGACAGAGCTTCAAACTATGTACGCTTACAAGGAGCCAGCTCTTTTTCTCCAGGAGGTAGTTTTTACGATGTTATATATTGTATAAAACACTACGGAATTGTTCCACAAGAGGCCATGGAAGGAATTATGTATGGTGATACAGCTCACGTACATAGTGAACTAGATGCAGTTGCTGAAGGGTATGTAGATGCCATAGCCAAAGGCAGACATTCCAAATTAAGTCCTGTCTGGAAAGATGGATTAATAGGTATTTATGACAACTACTTAGGAGCTTGTCCAGAAAAATTCACAGCGAATGGAAAAGAATATACCCCAAAAAGTTATGCGGAGAGTCTAGGAATAAAAGCAGACGATTACATTTCATTAACCTCATACACTCATCACCCATTCTACACGCAGTTTGCAATAGAGATTCAAGATAACTGGAGAAACGGCTTATCTTGGAACTTACCTATAGATGAATTTATGGAGGTTTTTGATTATGCCATTGATAAAGGGTTTACCATTGCTTGGGGAAGCGATGTTAGCGAAATGGGATTTACCAGAAATGGTATAGCCGTATTACCCGAAATGGATAGAACAGACCTCACCGGATCGGATATGGCACGCTGGACCGGACTTTCTGCTGCAGATAAACGAGAAGAGTTGACTTCAAAACCCGGATTGGAAAAAGAAGTAACTCAAGAAATGAGACAAATTGCATACGACAACTGGGAAACAACTGATGATCATGGTATGCTTATTTATGGTAAAGCAAAAGATCAAACCGGTAAAGAATATTTTCTTGTGAAAAATTCTTGGGGTACACAAAGTAAGTACAATGGAATTTGGTACGCATCTAAAGCTTTTGTAAAATATAAAACAATGAATATTTTACTTCATAAAGATGCTCTCCCCAAAAACATAGCCAAAAAACTAGGTTTATAAGCACCCAAACATTCTCAAAAGCACTACTTAACAGGTTATTATTTAACTGAGTAGTGCTTTTTTATTTTGGTTCTTTTTTGTCAAGTGCTCAGGTTTTACTATTTTGTGCATTTTTAATACTATAAAGTTTGAAAACTCTACACATTACCTAAATTTGTACTGTCAAAAAATTAATTAAGAATATATTTATTTCAAATAATAACAAACTAATATTATGAAATTTAAAATTGTTGTGCTGGCAAAGCAAGTTCCAGATACAAGAAACGTTGGAAAAGATGCCATGAAAGCAGATGGAACGGTGAATCGTTCGGCTTTACCTGCAATCTTCAATCCGGAAGATTTAAATGCTCTTGAACAAGCTTTACGTATAAAAGATCAATATCCCGGATCAACTGTCACTATGCTGACTATGGGTCCCGGAAGAGCTGCTGAAATTATCAGAGAAGGCTTATATCGTGGAGCGGATAATGGATATTTATTAACCGACAGAGCTTTTGCCGGAGCAGATACATTGGCTACCTCTTATGCTATTGCTACTGCCATTAAACAAATGGGAGATTGCGATTTAATTATTGGTGGTAGACAAGCAATTGATGGAGATACAGCTCAAGTAGGTCCACAAGTTGCAGAAAAATTAAATTTACCCCAAGTTACTTATGCTGAAGAAATTTTATCTCTAGATAAAAAAAATATCACTATAAAAAGACATATTGATGGAGGTATTGAAACCGTTAAAGCTCCTTTACCCTTAGTGATTACAGTTAACGGATCAGCAGCACCTTGCCGCCCTAGAAATGCCAAGTTGATTCAAAAATACAAACACGCCAAAACAATCACAGAGAAACAACAAGGAAATCTTGATTATACAAACTTATACGATCAAAGAGAGTTTCTAAACATCACTGAATTGAGTGTTACAGATATTAAAGCTGATGTTGAACAGTGTGGACTTTCAGGTTCACCTACAAAGGTGAAAGGCATTGAAAACATTGTTTTCCAAGCCAAAGAAAGTAAATCTTTAACTGGTAGTGATAAAGAGATCGAAAGTCTTATTGTTGAACTTTTAGCTAACCACACGATTGGCTAATTCTAAAATCTTAATTTAAATGAACAATTTATTCGTTTATTGTGAAATAGAAGAGGGTCAAGTGGCTGAAGTTAGCTTAGAACTTCTTTCCAAAGGACGCTCATTGGCTAACGAACTGAAATGTCAGTTAGAAGCAATTGCCATTGGCTCTGATTTAAAAGGCGTTGAAAAACAAATTATTCCTTATGGAGTAGATAAACTTCATGTTTTTGATGACAAACGTTTAGCACCCTACACCACCCTTCCTCATACTTCCATTATCGTTAAACTATTTCAAGAGGAACAACCTCAAGTATGCTTACTTGGTGCTACCGTTATTGGACGAGACTTAGGACCAAGAGTTTCTTCTGCTTTAACTAGTGGATTGACTGCTGATTGTACATCTTTGGAAATTGGTGATCATACAGAAAGAAAAATCAATAAAACATACGAAAATTTATTATATCAAATTCGCCCTGCGTTTGGAGGTAACATTGTTGCAACTATTATTAACCCGGAACATCGCCCACAAATGGCAACTGTTCGTGAAGGCGTAATGAAAA
>CAZGUI010000062.1:0-15062 GCA_964528875.1 uncultured Bacteroides sp.
ATCTAAAACGGAACAGCACGGAAAAGCTTACCTAATTCACTGGCATAGAAACTCTGCTGATAACGTTTATAAAAATCAAACTCGCTGAAGGGAATTTGGGGCTCTAAATCGGAAAGTTTTTGTATCTTGCTCATATGTTTTTTGATGAATTACCCCGATTTTGGCTGATTAACCGTATGTTTGGGGTTTTTATTAAAGATACAAAAATCCCAACTGACTCACTAAGAGTTAGTTGGGATTAATTATTTAATTACTGAATGTCCCTATTTATATTATCTATTCGCTCTTTTTTATTAGTTCAGTCTCTTATACTTCTTATTTCTCCCTTGTTCTTTGACTTGTAAGCAGTGGAGTTAGTCAGTCTATGTAATGTACTCGATCTTAGGAGCTAAGAGCGTTGAACCAAAACCTGTTTATGCACAATCTTAAAAGATTATTTATATCGTCGAACAGTGATAAAAAACAAAATAAAAAAACGATTCAATACAAAAAATCAATTTTCTTTAGCTTTTAGAATGTAATATCCGGGTTCAGAAGGATGGTCTTGAACCCAAGCATTAAAATCCTTTTCTCTCAACAACAAGTAAGTAATCATAAAATCTCCGGTTGCACCCACCCAAAGAATTAAGCCAAAAATAAAAGCAAATAAATTTCCCGAAACAAAAGCATAAACTAAAGGTATAATTCCTAAAATTAAAGCAGGTGTTAAAGCTCCTACCAAGTAATGTTTAATACGCAAAGGTTCTTTGCAATGACAATAGGGAGTCATAGTTTCTTTCAGTACTCCCAATTGGATTGATTTGAAGCCTTTCAAGGCAAATGGAGCCCAAGCAATGGCATGAAGAAGTTCGTGCAGTAGTAATCCTAAAATAAGCACAATCGGGAAAATAAACAAATTGATTGCCAGATGGATCATGAAAGGCATGTAAGGAGTAAAATCAAAAAGTACATAAGTGATTTGTCCCCACCACAACCAAAGAAAAGGAGGAACTAATAGAACTATAGAGAAGAGCAACATATACTGAGCAAAACGTGTTGCTTCGTGTATATCAATAGTTCTTTTTTCCTTTTCAACCCAATTGGGTTGTTGTTTATTGTCTTGCTCCATTCTTTTATCGTCTTAAAACATAATCATTTGTTAAACTTGCTCTTTTACACACAAGATAACAAAAAAAGTCTTCACTAATTAGTTTGTGAAGACTCTATGTTTTTATCACCCTCTTATTGAGAGAGTTTATATTTAAATACTTAATCTATTAACGCAAACGATCTGCAGCTTTAACCAAAACCTCATCTTTTCCTATACCACGAATTGCCATATAATTTAATATTAAAGCAATTAAAGGTAGAGACAACGACCATGAGATTTGAAACGACAATGAGATTTGAAAAGTAGCATCCATCTCATTTTTAAAAGTTGCCATAAAATACCAAAAGGCAATGTAATAACCTATAAGTAGAAGAGTATTGAAAATAGATAATCTAATTTGCAACATTCTTTTTCTATACAAGAAAATAGTAACAAAAGCAATCAGTGTACTCAGCAATAAGAGAACAAATAAGCCCCAGGTTGAATAGGATACTCCTTCACCGGAGATACTTAATGCAGTAAACTTATAAGTAGCACCTGCTGCGTAATAACTACCAAAAGGAATACACATAGCTATAATGAGTACAATGGTAACCAAAAGCAAATAAACAGATTGTATACGTTGAATCATTGAATTGTTTTTTTAAAAATTAAATAGAGTTATACATCATAAGAAATAAAAATAGTCAAGAGTAAAGTATATTACTTTTCTACTTGACTACTTTATTTGTTGAATACAGAAAATAGAACTAAAGAATTTGATCTTTCTCTTTCGCCGGATTTCTGTAATAAATCTTATCTTCAATAAACTCTTGTGTTGCTATTAAACTAGATTTAGGTAATCTTTCATAATAGCGAGAAATCTCTATTTGCTCTCTATTTTCAAAAACTTCATCTAAACTATCAGTATGAGTAGCAAACTCAGCGAGTTTTTTTGTCAAATCATCTTTCATTTCCATGCTCAACTGATTAGATCTTTTAGATATAATAACTACAGATTCGTAGATATTACCTGTATCTTTTGATAAATCAATAATATTACGTGTTACCGTATCTGTAGGAGCATTTGTTTTTTTGTAATCCATACTTATTTACCCTATAATTTTAATCTATAACAATATCTTTAACTTGTGCATTAGCCTTTTCAAATATTCTCTTGGCTTGCTTCATATGCTTACTTTCAGGAAACTCATTTGCGAAAGCATAATATTCATCAACGGTTTCTCTGTATCTTTCTTCTTGCTTCTCATCCACACTATACAAGGCCATTTCATATCTAGCTTGTAAAATTAAAATGGAGAGTTCCTCTCTATAACTTGTATAAGGATAATCTTTTAAAGCATTTTGTGCTGTAATAATACAAGACTGGTAATTGTTTCCCATATAGATACCTAAATCATAATACAGCTTTGCTGAAAGAAGTTCTTTCTCTACCAACTTATTTTGTAGCTCATACATCATTTGGTGAGCCTCATCATTCTTATTACTTCTTGGAAAATACTCCATGAACATTTGCAGTTCTTGAAGAGCCAGATAGGTACTCGATTGATCGAGTTTAGGTTCAGGCGTATCTAAGAACAAAGCTTTTCCGGCATGGAATCTTGCTAACTCAGTATAGGTTCCACGAGGGTACGTGTTGTAATAAGTTATGAAAGTTTGAGCCGCTGTAGAATAATCTTTTTGATGGTAGTAGCTCATACCCAGCATATACAAGGATTCTTCAGCTTTATCCGTTCCTTTAAGAATAGTTATTAACTCATTCAGCAAAGTAGTGGACTTGTTATACTGTCCCCTCATAAAATATTCTTTTGCAGCCTCGTACTTGTATTCATAATCGGTGCTTTTTAAGATTTTGTTATAATCTCCACACCCTATGAACATCAAGGATACCACAAGAATTACCAATAGTGTCTTTTTCTTCATGCTTTATCTCAAAATATTCTGCAAATCTACTGAATCACAACGAAAATAACAATAAATCAATGTTTTTTATACTTAAAGTATGTTTTTCGTTGTCTATATTTCATAGATATTCATTTTATGACCTAAATACTTACAATTTTAAGTTTAAATTCAAGATTATATCTCTTTTATAAACTCAAAGTTTCTACAATACCTCCTTTTTAATTAAAACTCAACGGAAACTTCTTCTACTTCATTTTCAACCTTGGGAGGAGCTATATACTTTCCACTTTTATACATTATAAGAGCTGATTGTGCGGAAACTTTTATTACCGGTCCATACAGAAAGCCTAATCCATTTTCATTAATTTGCCCATTAGTACAAACCACCCGATATTGAGCTTGAGGAACAGTTACATTAGCAACTTTGTCTTGTCCGTTAAACAATACAATTATTTCCTCCCAGCTATCTTGATTTGCAAAATCTTTCAACTGATACCCAATAACATTTGGTTCTTCAATGGGTAAAAAAGATAGATGTTTTCTTACCATATCAGCATCTCCCATACGGAAAGCCGGATGATTCTTTCTCAGCTGAATCAATCCTTTGTAATAATTATAAACATCTAAAAATTTAGTTTTATATTCCCAATCAATCTGATTGATAGCATCTGGGCTTTTATAACTATTACCAACCCCTTGTTTGTTTCTAAAGACCTCTTCTCCTGCATAAATAAAAGGAACGCCTTGTGAAGTAAACACTACCGTTTGAGCCAGTTTATCCAACTTAACTAAAGTTTGTTCATTAGCGTTTGGCAAAGCTGATTTCAGCCTGTCAACTAAACACAAATCATCGTGACAAGAAACATAACTAATCATTTGGGTGGGTTGTAATGCCCAAGGATCCGTACTATAATTCACTTTAGAATAATCTATTTCCGGGTGCTCAATGGCTCCAACAATACCAAACTTAATACTCTCTTCATTATCCGATATTCCGGCTAAGAAAGCACCTTTAGTATCATCATTAAAAGGTCCTCTCAACCCATCTCTCATTTCGTCAGAGAAAGCGGCTATATGAGGCATTTTATAAATGTTTGCCTTCATCGCTAAAGAGTCTGCACCTAATTGTGGAGCTGATGCAGCCCACCCTTCACCATAGATGTATATTGTAGGATCAATAGCATGAGCAGCTTCTTGAATAAGATTCATTGTTTCAATATCATGAATTCCCATTAAATCAAAACGAAAACCGTCAATATGATACTCTTTAATCCAATACTGAATAGATTCAATCATATATTTACGCATCATAGCGCGCTCACTGGCTGTCTCATTACCACAGGCTGAACCATCAGCATAAGCTCCCTCTGGAGTGTGTCTATAGAAATAACCCGGAGCAGTACGCTCAAAGTTACTCTCGGTTAAACTGTGTGTATGATTATAAACAACATCCATTACTACACGGATTCCTGCTTTATGCAAAGCCATAACCATCTCCTTGAACTCTTTAATACGGGTAGCAGGGTTGTATGGATCGGTTGCATAAGAACCTTCGGGTACATTATAATTCTTAGGATCATATCCCCAGTTGTATACATTTTCGTCTAATCGTTCTTCATTAATCGTTGCAAAATCATAAGAAGGCAATAGATGAACGTGAGTCACACCTAAATCAACCAAATGATCAATTCCGGTTGATAGTCCACCTGCATTAGACGTTTCTCTTTCAGTAAAAGCCAAATATTTACCTTTGTTTTCTACTCCCGAAGAAGAATGTATAGAAAAGTCACGATGATGAACTTCGTAAAGTACAATGTCAGCAGGAGATTGTAAAACAGGACTTACATCACTCTCCCACCCTTCAGGATTTGTGGTTTTCCAATCGATGATAGCAGCACGATTTCCATTAACTCCTACTGCTTTAGCATTAATTCCCGGAGTTTCACCCTGCCAAACATCGTCTATCCTAACATTAAAAGTATAGAACTTGCCCATCAGATCTTCAGTTATCACACTATGCCACGTACCTTCATCGTCTTTTTCCATTGGAATAGATTGATATGCATGACCTTCATTGCCCGATTCGAATAACATTAAGCGAACCTCATCGGCTATTGGAGACCAAACACTAAATTGAGTTTGCTCCGGACTATAAATCATCTCCTCTAAACTTCCGGAACGTACCGGATAATCATCATAAGATAAATTTTTATCTTTTTTACACCCTATTAGTAATATTGTCACTAAACTTAAGGTTAAAAGGTTTTTTAAACTTTTCATAAAACTATGTTTTTATTGTATATCTAAGGTTAATTCTATTCATTTACCCGATTGGGATTTTTTGATATAAAGTCTTTCCAATTGTTGTATTTCTTTTCCTTCACAGGAGAATCCATTTGCAGAAAATGACAATAGGCAGCGGCTAATCCATCGGTTGCATCTAAAGAAACAGGGATATCCGACTCTTTGAAATGAAAAATACGTTGTAACATACCCGACACTTGCTCTTTTGAAGCCTTTCCATTACCGGTTATTGCCATTTTTATTTTCAGTGGAGCATACTCTGTAATGGGAATATCTCTGCCTAAAGCCACAGCCATAGCCACTCCTTGTGCCCTTCCTAGCTTTAACATGGATTGAACGTTTTTCCCATAGAAAGGAGCTTCAATTGCCACCTCATCGGGTAAAAAGCTTTCAATAATACCAAGTACACGATCTTGAATATGGCGTAGTTTGAGATAGTGATTTCGAATTTTACGCATATCAACCACCCCCATAGCTATCATTTGAGGTGTTCGATTAACAATCTTAATCACCCCATATCCCATGATCGTAGTTCCGGGATCAATCCCTAATATTATTTTTTCTTTTTGAATAACATTCATTTATAAAACTTCCAACAATGTAGAAAAGCCAACCAAGCGATCTTTGAATATCGATGTGAGTTCAACAGCCATTTGATTCCCTTGTTCTCTATACCACTGATGTAATATTTCAGAGTTATCGACTTCCCATTGTAAAGAATAGGAAACACCCTCATCTTTATGGCTTAACACTTTACAAAACCGTGGATTCATCAGTGAATTATGTTCTAACACTTGAGGTAGATAGGTTTCTTTTATCCAAATAATAAAATTCTTTTCGTCCTTTTCATCCAAATGATACGTTGTATTATATATCAGCATTTTATTTTTTAATACAAAAATAACTATAATTCCATAAAGAGTTATTATATTTGCTAAGTATTTACTCAGGGGGGTTAGCTCATCTGGCTAGAGCGCAACACTGGCAGTGTTGAGGTGATCGGTTCGAGTCCGATACTCTCCACCATAAACCTTGCTAATCAATAGATTACAAATTAAGTACACGAAAATGTACATGAAAGAGTTAGAATTCAACAATTTCATGTACATTTTTTTATTATGTACGCTTGAAGAAGTCTTTAATTCTTTTGATTATTGTTGTTCTGTTCTGATACAATGATATACCCAATTAAGACTTTTCAGTTTCTTCATCCATCAACCTGTCAATAAACTTACTTGCTGATTCTATATTCCCTCTAAAGATTAGTTTACTATCTTTATCAAAGATAAGAATGGTAGGATAAGTATTTACTCCTAATTCTTTCAATTTAGGATCTTTGATACTTATGGATAAGGATGGTAAGGTATATCCTCTCTTTCTCAAAACCTCGGCTCCTGTAGAGTAAATTTCATTCTTATTTTTCATTCTGGCATGGAGTGTATAAATCTGCACCGTGGCACAATCTTTATATTTGTCATATAATCTTTGAACTTTTGGCATTTCTTCATAGCATATACCACAGCCACTGTTCCAACAATCAAGCAGAAGATATCTACCTTTGAAATGAGAAAGGGTTAATGAATCTCCTTTGACATTCTGCATTAGTAGATTTGCACCATCAATTCCACTCTCAACCTTCCATGGAAAAGTTCCAAAACTTAATTTATATAACCACAAATCATAGCCGATAGTAGATATCCAAAAAGAAAAGATAACACTAAGTATAAAAGTGAAGATCTTGAGATATTTGTTCGTAATAATATAAAATAAATAGCTTAAAGCTATAGAAGATAAATGAATCAACAACTCTAATAAAGAAACTTTTGTTTCAGGGAAATTTAGTATGTGTATTACTAAACTTATTATCGAAACTCCTAATGCAAATGACATGAGTATGCAAGTGTCGGATAGTGCCTTCCCATATCTTCTCAAGAAAAATACTACACTCAAGAAATATATAAAAAACCCCACTATAGAAGATAGCTGAAATCCTGATATTCCCCATGGACTAACAACTCCACTTCTCAACGGACTAATTAATATTGATAAAATTAGTCCAATAATAAATATGATAAGTATTGTTTTTATTTTATTCTTCATATCAAGACTAGTTGACTACAACCCAACCTAAGAACCATTTTACAAATTTGATTTGTTTTTCGATTGTACTATTTCTCATATCTTATGATATTTTTAGGAAATACACAGAAATGGTCAATATCGTTTCTGTAATTAACTCAAAGCCCAAACTGTTATATTTTCCCATGAGTCGTTTGTGTTTCCGTGCTCCACTTTGTAAGATTAATTCGATATCCCACATTGAAGTCTACTATGTTAGGCGCGAAGCGAATTCGTAAACGTAATTTGTAATTAGGTTCAAACCTTTCTCTAAGCTTCTTCCTTTATCTATACAAAAGAGAGTATTCCTTTTAATAATCATTTAATTTTAGTCCTTACTAGTCAAAAATAGGGATTAAAAACTAGATATGCAATGATGGTTTGTGAATATGTGATTTAAGAATTAAAACAACAACTTTCTGTTATATAACTAATTGGGAATCTGTGATTATTCATGAAGGCTAAGGAGTCAATACTCTCCACGACATCGGACAATCCTAACACAAAAGGGTTGTCCGTTTGTTTTTTTACACTACAACTCTCTGATACATTGCGAAATACTTCAAAACTTTATTCTCTCCATTGGTTCGATACTCTCTGTAAAAGTCTCCTCTACTCCTCTTACAGCAACATCTGGAAATTTTCGCCACTAAACAGTTTCAATCATATTCAATAATAGGAATGAATTATATGGAGAAAAAGTATAACACCAAACACTGTCAACACCTCTTATTGGCGCTGGCTGTTTCCACACCATTTTTGCTTGTATTTTTTTAATAATTCATTGAGGATATATTGTTACATCAAGAGAATTGGCCCAGGTTCTAAGTGCAGTATATATCTTTCTTTATATATTGTGCAACATAAGTACCTCCACGAAAATCGAAAATAAACGTATATTTTTTCATTAGCTAATGTTGTTATAAAACAAATACCCCTCAATTTGCACAAAAGTAGCTCGACATTTTGGTTCTTTGCTCCACAAAATAAATTCTGAAACGAATAAAGGTTATAATATAGAACATAGAACCATACATAATAGTTGGCAAGATTGGCATTTTGTATGCGTTTTTTGCTTATATTACACTTTAATCCATAATTCAATACTTCCATTGAAACAGGATGATTGACCTGCTAGAATGAAAGTAATATAAAACAGAACAATTATGTTAGGAGCAATCGTAGGTGATATTATAGGCTCAAGATTTGAGTTCAACAATTATCAAAACACTGACTTTGAGTTATTCACTGACCAATGTGACTTTACAGATGATACCATCTGCACTGTTGCTGTTGCGGATGCATTAATAAATAATAAACCTTTTGATGAATCATTACAGTACTGGTGTCGCAAGTATCCTAATCCTAAGGGAGGATATGGTGGTCGTTTTGCCCAATGGGTCCAATCGGATAATCCCCAACCCTATTTTAGTTATGGCAATGGAAGTGCAATGAGGGTGTCTCCTTGTGCCTGGTTCTCAGAAGAATTGTATCTCGTATTGCAAGATGCAGAAAGATCAGCAGTGTGTACACACAATCATCCTTTCGGAATTACCGGAGCAAAAGCCGTTGCAGAGTGTATTTTTCAAGCTAAAAAAGGAGCATATCAAGAAAAGATAAAGAAAATCATTGAAGACAAATATGGCTATGATCTAAGTCAAGACATTCACACCCTAAGAAAAAATAACACTTTTGATGAAACTTGTCAAGTAACAGTGCCACAGGCTATTATTGCTTTTCTTGAGAGCAAAGATTTTGAACACGCCATTCGCTTAGCTGTTTCTATGGGTGGCGATAGCGATACAATCGCAGCAATTACAGGAAGCATTGCAGAAGCTTACTATTTGGTACCAAGTCATATCAAAGATAAAGCTATGGAGTACTTACCCGATGAGATACAAGAGCTAATTAAAACATTCTATCATAAAATAGATCGAGCCATATACTTGGAATAAAAGCTTTCTCAGGGTAAAATTGTGTTCTCTTGTATAAATATCAAGCGAACTACTATTTATGTTGATTAGCGCTACTGATATTTGCATTATAAGCACCTAATTGAAAGCTAGTACTTCAGGTTCAATCTTTTTAGAAAAGTTTAGATAGAAAACGATTCATTTAAATTCTCTTTTTCTCATTAATGCTAGCTTTTTTTCTTGATAAAAAAAGCTATGGTAAATGACTGGAGATGATCTTTTGGTAAAGATGTTTATAGAATACCTTCTAATGATATTCTTCATTTTTTTTCATTGCCAAAAAAACGAAGAAAAAAAAGCTAGTACTGCTTATTTTCAGCTAACTCCGAGCACTGAAAGCTAAAAGAGAACAAACTCGCTTCGCTCAAACAGTGTTCCCTTTCTTAACGCTTTCAGCACTCTCCGTCTTCACGCTGAAAACAAAATGTATCAGGAGGGTATTCTTTGTGAAAAAGATTATTAAAGAAAATTACTTATCATAAAATATTAGAAAAATTCTAATGACATATCTTCATTTTTTTCATTGCCAAAAAACGAAGCAAAAAAGCTAGTACTGCTTGTTTTTAGCTAACTCCGAGCACTGAAAGCTAAAAGAGAACAAACTCGCTACGCTCAAACAGTGTTCTCTTTCTTCACGCTTTCAGCACTCTACGTCTTCACGCTGAAAACAAGATGTATCAGGAGGGTATTCTTTGTGAAAAAGATTATTAAAGAAAATTACTTATCATAAAATATTAGAAAAATTCTAATGACATATCTTCATTTTTTTCATTGCCAAAAAACGAAGCAAAAAAGCTAGTACTGCTTGTTTTTAGCTAACTCCGAGCACTGAAAGCTAAAAGAGAACAAACTCGCTACGCTCAAACAGTGTTCTCTTTCTTCACGCTTTCAGCACTCTACGTCTTCACGCTGAAAACAAGATGTACAGGGGGAGTTCGCTTTGTTATTCGCCTTAAAACGCCTAAATCAGCACTATAACTATTTTAAATAGGTTATTTTAAAAGGTAGAAGTGAGTAGAAACGAATGTCATTTTGTAAAAGACGTAAAGAAAAAGAGTACGGTTTTCCGTAAAAAAGCACAAGCTGTTTGAGCGACAGCGAGTTCTTGTGCTTTAGGAAAATTGTACCCTTTTTTAGCCTTTTGCAAACAGACTTGATCTTTTTAGTACTTTTTCTATCAAGAGAAAAAGCACAGACATATCATTAGGTAATAACCTAACAGTTATCAAAAAAATAATTATTTTCAAATCACTTTTGAAAGAGCAAAAACAAACCCAATGAGTCATTTTGTAAAAGGCGTGAAGAAAAAGAGTGCGATTTTCCGTAAAAAAGCACAAGCTGTTTGAGCGATAGCGAGTTCTTGAGCTTTAGAAAAATTGTACCCTTTTTTAGATTTTTACAAACAGACTTGAACTTTTTAGTACTTTTTCTATCAAGAGAAAAAGCACAGATAAGCCAGTAGGTGGCAACCTAAAAGAATATAATAAAGTAAACTTGATTTTTCAGCTTACTCTTCTCAGCAGAAAAGGAAGAATTATTTGCTACTCTTAAAAATCCGAAAGAAACTCTTGGTTCTATGACGATTCGCTTCAAAACGTTTTTTCAATTTTAGAGCCTTATCTAACGTTTCAGAAACATCCCAATTACGTTTTCTTGCGTACACAGAAAGTACAAATTCAAACAAAGGATATTCCCAGGTAAAGCGATTCAGATTCTTTAGACACTCATTCATACCGGGTACAATACCCTCAGGATAAATCTTCATCCGATTAATATCAATCAAAGAAAAATGATATTTACCGTTTTCTTTTGTAAAAAGTACATTCGTAGAATTCAAATCATGATGTAAGATACCCTTTGCGTGAAGCTCAACTACAAAATAGGCAAACGCCACTGCTAACTCTTTACTAAAGTTTTCTCCTTTATTTACAAGTAAACCTGCTATATCCGGATTCGTATTAATTTCAGTAGCTAAATAACCATCGGCTAAAAGCCCTCTTTGATAAACCTCTATAAAAGCTATCTCATGTGGAGTATCTATTCCTCTAGCACGTATTTTACGAGCATTATGATAGGCTCTCTTAGCTTTAGTCTTTCTAAAAAAGGTATAAACAACACGCTGAATAAATAAAGGACGCTTATAACTTTTTACTACAAAGCTCACACCACTAACCGTAAACTTCTTAATAATGTTACGTTCATCATGAATCATCTCCCCCTCTTGATCAAACAATCGAGGTAAATCAGTCAGAAAAGAAACAAGGGAATTATTAGCTTTGTATTTTTTGTCTATTACAACCTTCTTCATCACATAAAAAGTCATTTTCCTCTAAAATCCTTGCAAAGATAAGTAAACAAGAGAAACCCACCCACTTTTAACGTAAAGAAAACACATCCTACCTTTAACTTTTATTCATTATAAATTCAAATTTTGTATAACGTGGTTTTCAAACCGTCCATTGATCCCTCTTTTAATCATTCGTTCCAGAGTTATAATGATTGTTTTAAGTATATGAAACCTATTTTCATCTTTTATATGAAAATAAAGTGCAAGCATTGTTGTTTCATCCATACAAAAAGAATTATTTTTACCTATATGTTTAAAATCTTTAGCTCACCCTATTATGCAGGAACTTCAATTTTTTACATCCAATGAAAAGAAAGAGTTACTTTCGCTTTACCGAAAGTTTCTACACACTAATGATAATATCTCTACAGATACCCTTACTCTGTTAAAGCAACATTTAAAAAAAGCGGCACAATCCAATCAATTGGTTCGGAATAACTTTGGTATGAATCCCATCATTCGCGATTTAAGAACAGCACTTATTGTTTCGGAAGAGATTGGAATGAAAGGAAATATCCTGATTGGCATCTTACTTAATGAAGTAGTCAAATCGAAAATAGTAAGTATCGATGAAATCGTAAAATGTTATGGTGATGAGGTTGCAGTCATCATTAAAGGTTTAGTTAAGACTAATGAGGTTTATAAAAAAAGTGCTGCTGTAGAGTCGGAAAACTTCCGTAACCTATTGATCTCTTTTGCTGAGGATATGCGAGTTATCCTGATTATGATTGCTGACAGGGTAAATATCATGCGCAACATACGTGATACTCCACACTTGGAAGATCGCACACAGGTGGCACAAGAAGCTGCTTATCTCTATGCTCCATTAGCTCATAAGTTGGGTTTATACACTTTAAAATCTGAGTTGGAGGATTTATCCCTTAAATACTTAGATACTGAGACCTATTACGATATTAGAGATAAATTAAAACAAACCAAAGCATCAAGAGATAAATACATTGCTGCTTTTATTGCACCGATTAAGGAAAAATTAAAACAAGCAGGCTTAAACTTTGAAATTAAAGGACGAACTAAATCCATTCACTCCATTTGGAATAAAATAAAACGCCAGAAAACCCCGTTTGAAAACATTTACGACCTTTTTGCAATACGCATTATCTTAGACTCCAAACCGGAAAAGGAAAAACAAGAGTGTTGGCAGGTTTACTCCATTATTACCGATATGTACCAACCTAACCCCAATCGGTTGAGAGACTGGTTGTCTATCCCCAAGAGTAATGGTTATGAATCGTTACACATTACAGTAATGGGACCTGATGGACGCTGGGTTGAAGTTCAAATCCGAACCGAGCGAATGGATGCTATTGCTGAACGTGGATTAGCAGCACACTGGCGCTATAAAGGAGTAAAAGGAGAAACAGGATTGGATGATTGGCTCAACTCGGTTCGTGAGGCTTTGGATAGTCAAGAGGGTGATTCTTTGGAGGTCATGGATCAGTTCAAAATGGATCTTTATGAAGATGAGGTTTTTGTATTTACTCCTAAGGGCGATCTCTTCAAACTTCGTAAAGGCTCAACGGTGTTAGATTTTGCTTTTCAAATTCATACCAATGTTGGTTCACAATGTGTTGGAGCGCGGGTTAATGGAAAACACGCTCAACTCAAACAACAGCTAAAGAGTGGTGATCAGGTAGAGATACTTACATCGAGTACACAAACTCCCAAGTTGGACTGGTTGAATATTGTGACCACATCTAAGGCTCGCTCTAAAATTAGACAAGCTTTAAAAGAGATTGAAGGAAAACAATTTAACATTGCCAAGGAGGCATTAGATCGCAAGTTAAAGAACAGAAAGTTAGAATATGATGAAACGGTAATGTTCCGTTTAATCAAAAAAATGGGTTTCAAAGATAGTACTAAGTTCTATCAAAAAATTGCAGACAATACGCTGGATATCAACGATTTTATTGATCAATATGCCGAGGCTCTAAAAAAAGAGAACGACCCACACATAGATCTGACTTACCGTAGTGCTGAGGATTACAACTTACAAAAGCAAATTGGAGCAACAACACCCAGTGAAGATGAGTTAGTGATTGACAAAGAACTCAAAGGTTTGGATTACAGTTTAGCTAAGTGTTGTAACCCTATCTATGGGGATAAGATTTTTGGCTTTGTTACTGTTTCTGGGGGTGTTAAAATTCATCGCATAGACTGCCCCAATGCTAATCATATGCGTGAACGGTTTGGTTATCGATTTGTCAAAGCTCGTTGGGCAGGAAAAGCAGAAGGAAAGAATTATCCCATTACGTTACGGGTTGTGGGACACGATGATATTGGCATTGTAACTAACATCACCTCTTTATTATCAAAAGAGAAAGGCACGTCTTTACGTTCCATTCGCATTGATTCCAACGATGGTTTATTCTCCGGCACATTGACGATTATGATTAGCGATAAGAGCAAATTGAATCTTTTAATCAAAAAGATAGAAGGTATAAAAGGGGTCAAAGGGGTTTCTCGTTAAATCTCTTTGAAAATCTTGTTTCTCCGGGTCAATCTTTTTGTAAAAGTTTGGATAGAAAACTAGTTTATTAAAATTCTATCTTACTTATTAAAGCTATGGTAAATTAATGGTAATCATCTTTTATAAAGATGTTTATTAGAATATCTTCTAATGACATATCTTCATTTTTTTCATTGCCAAAAAAACGAAGCAAAAAAAGCTAGTACTGCTCGTTTTCAGCTAACTCCGAGCACTGAAAGCTAAAAGAGAACAAACTCGCTTCGCTCAAACAGTGTTCTCTTTCTTCACGCTTTCAGCACTCTTCGTCTTCACGCTGAAAACAAGATGTACAGGGGGGTATTCTTTGTGAAAAAGATTATTAAGAAAATTACTTATCGTAAAGTATTAGAAGCATCTTAATGACATATCTTCATTTTTTTCATTGCCAAAAAAACGAAGAAAAAAAAGCTAGTACTGCTTATTTTCAGCTAACTCCGAGCACTGAAAGCTAAAAGAGAACAAACTCGCTTCGCTCAAACAGTGTTCTCTTTCTTCACGCTTTCAGCACTCTTCGTCTTCACGCTGAAAACAAAATGTATCAGGAGGGTATTCTTTGTGAAAAAGATTATTAAAGAAAATTACTTATCATAAAATATTAGAAAAATTCTAATGACATATCTTCATTTTTTTCATTGCCAAAAAACGAAGCAAAAAAGCTAGTACTGCTTGTTTTTAGCTAACTCCGAGCACTGAAAGCTAAAAGAGAACAAACTCGCTACGCTCAAACAGTGTTCTCTTTCTTAACGCTTTCAGCACTCTACGTCTTCACGCTGAAAACAAGATGTACAGGGGGAAGTA
>CAZGUI010000063.1:0-14994 GCA_964528875.1 uncultured Bacteroides sp.
TATACTTGTGGCCCACGTCCTATGATGGAGGCTGTAGCAGCTCTAGCTAAAGAGAAAGGCTTTGATTGTGAAGCATCATTAGAAAATATGATGGCTTGTGGTATTGGAGCGTGTTTATGTTGTGTTGAAAAAACAACTAAAGGAAATGTTTGTACTTGTACTGAAGGTCCTGTGTTTAATACAAAAGAGTTATTATGGTAGACTTAAAAGTTAATATAGGTAATTTAGAGCTTAAAAACCCGGTAATGACTGCTTCGGGTACCTTTGGATATGGAGAAGAGTATGCTGATTTCATAGACTTAAACAGGTTGGGTGGTATTGTTGTAAAAGGAACCACTTTGCTTCATCGCGAAGGAAATCCATATCCACGTATGGCAGAAACGCCTGCAGGGATGTTGAATGCTGTTGGTTTGCAAAATAAAGGAGTTCATTACTTTAAAGATGTTATTTATCCACGCATTAAAGATTTAGATACAGCCATTGTTGTAAATGTTTCGGGATCTACTTTGGAAGATTATGTTGAAACGGCTCAGATTGTAGGTAATTTGGAGCACGTACCTGCTATAGAATTGAATATTTCTTGTCCAAACGTAAAAGAAGGAGGAATGGCTTTCGGCGTATGCCCTGAATCGGCAGCAAAAGTAATAACTGCTGTACGCAAGGCTTATGATAAGACATTGATTGTTAAGTTATCTCCAAATGTTACTGATATTACCGAGTTCGCAAAAATTGCTGAAGACTGTGGTGCTGATAGTATTTCATTAATCAACACGCTTTTAGGTATGGCGATTGATGCAGAAAAACGTCGTCCAATTCTGTCTACTGTTACCGGAGGATTATCAGGCCCTGCTGTAAAACCTGTAGCTTTACGTATGGTTTGGCAAGTATCAAAGGTGGTAAAAATACCTGTCATTGGCATGGGAGGAATCAGCAACGCCTATGATGCTATTGAGTTCTTTTTAGCAGGTGCATCTGCTATCCAAATAGGAACAGCCAACTTTGTTGAGCCTACTGCTACTATAGATATTTTAGAGGGTATAGAAAATTATTTGATAAGACATAAATTTGACTCTATTCAAGATATTATAGGGCGATTGGATATGTAATAATATATAAATACATCTATTCGCAAACATAAAGCAACAAAAAAGGAGATTTTAATATAAATCTCCTTTTTTTGTTGCTTTTGATTATCAGAGTTAAAATTAGATATTCAGTAGGTAAAAATGAATAGAAGTAAAGAAAGTAATCTCTTTTTATATTCTCTATTTTATGTATAAATAGACCTGTATATTAACAGATGAAGAGGTGAGGAATGTACTACTTTACAGTAACTTTATCATACAATATAGTGTTATTTACTTTTCAGTAAATCCGGACGTAAAGCTTTAGTTCGTTCTAGTGACTGTTTGATTTCCCATTCTTTAATTTTAGCTTCATGACCTGATAAAAGAACTTCCGGAACTTCCCAGCCTTTATACGCTGCCGGACGTGTATAAACAGGTGCTGCCAATAGATTATCTTGAAAAGAGTCTGACAGAGCCGATTGTTCATCAGAAATCACTCCGGGTATTAAGCGTATAACAGAATCTGCAACGACTGCAGCTGCTAGTTCGCCACCTGTAAGAACATAATCCCCAATGCTTATTTCTTTGGTAATCAGATGTTCACGAATTCTATAATCAATACCTTTGAAATGTCCACAAAGTAGAATCAAGTTTTGATTCAACGACAATTGATTAGCCATTGGTTGATCAAAAACTTCTCCATCGGGGGTTAAAAAAATAACCTCATCGTAATTTTTTTGTGCTTTTAGGGCTGTAATGCAACGATCAATCGGTTCGATTTTCATTACCATACCCGCAAATCCACCAAATGGATAATCGTCAACTCTGCGATGTTTATCTTCTGTATAATCTCTTAAATTATGGATTTTAATGGTTGCCAGGCCTTTTGTTTGGGCTCTCTTCATTATGGAACAGTTGAAAAAACCGTCTATCATCTCAGGCAAAACCGTTAATATATCAATATGCATAGGTCTTTTTATTTTGATTACAAAAGTACAAATATTCAAATAGAAAGCCTATTTTTGTCCTTATAAGATTTATTGAAACTATGACTGTAAAAGACCAAATAGAGAAGTTGCGTGGCGATCTTCACCAACACAATTACAACTATTACCTACTGAATCAACCCACAATATCCGATAAACAATTTGATGAGCTGCTAAAAGAGCTACAAGTATTAGAGGAGATGCATCCTGAGTTTGCTGACCCAAATTCGCCCACGCAGCGCGTGGGAAGTGATATTAGCAACAAGTTCATTCAGGTAAAACATCAATATCCAATGCTTTCACTGTCTAATACCTATTCGGAAGCAGAGGTCCAAGACTTTTATACTCGAACAGAAAAGCTCTTGAATGATTCATTTGAAATGTGTTGTGAGTTAAAATTTGACGGAACTTCCATTTCGTTGACTTATGAAAATGGACGCCTTGTACGTGCGGTAACTCGTGGCGATGGTGTTCAGGGAGATGATGTAACAACTAATGTTAAGACCATTCAAAGTATTCCCCTAATTCTGCAAGGTGACAGTTACCCCGATTTATTTGAGATACGTGGGGAGATATTAATGCCTTGGAAGGTGTTTGAAGAGCTTAACAAGGAGAAAGAAGCCCGAGAGGAACCCCTGTTTGCAAATCCAAGAAACGCAGCTTCAGGGACGCTTAAATTGCTTGATTCCTCAATTGTTGCTTCTCGAAAATTGGATGCCTATCTCTATGCTCTAATTGGAGATAACTTACCCCATAATACCCATTTCGACAATTTGATGGAGGCAAAGAAGTGGGGATTTAAGATTTCTTCGGCAACCAAACTGACTAAAACTATTGATGAGACACTTGCTTTCTTAAAATATTGGGATGAAGAACGAAAAAATCTTCCGGTTGCTACAGATGGTGTAGTTCTAAAAGTAAATAATATGTCTCAACAAGAAGAGTTGGGATATACGGCTAAATCGCCTCGATGGGCTATTGCTTACAAGTTTCAAGCTGAAGAAGCAAGAACTAAATTGAATGAAGTAACCTACCAAGTGGGACGCACAGGAGCCATAACACCTGTCGCTAATCTGGAGCCTGTTCAATTGTCTGGAACAACCGTACGAAGAGCCTCTTTACATAATGAAGACATCATAAATAAATTGGATTTGCATTTGGGTGATTGGGTTTATGTGGAAAAAGGAGGTGAAATTATTCCTAAAATCACAGGAGTTGATTTCTCGGCACGAGGAGAAGAGTTAGGCGAAAAAGTAACTTTCATTACACACTGTCCTGAATGTGGTACTTTATTGGAGCGTGTAGAAGGAGAAGCCAATCATTACTGCACTAATGAATCTTCTTGTCCACCACAAATTAAAGGGCGAATAGAGCACTTCATCAGTAGAAAAGCTATGAATATTGATGGATTAGGTCCGGAAACCATTGATTTATTTTATCGATTAGATAAGATTCAGAATCCAGCTGATTTATATTCATTGAAAAAAGAAGATATACTGGGCTTGGAAAGAATGGGAGAAAAATCGGCTAATAATATCATTGAAAGTATTGAGAAGAGTAAAGAGATTCCTTACGAGCGAGTGATTTATGCTTTGGGAATACGTTTTGTTGGCGAAACAGTAGCTAAAAAATTAGCTCAATCGTTGGTAACAATAGAGGATATAGAAAACGCTTCTATTGATGAACTAAAAAACATTGATGAAATTGGTGAGAAAATAGCAGAGAGCGTACAACACTACTTTTCTGATGAAGTAAATTTAGCTCTAGTAAACCAATTGAAGGCTGCCGGATTACAAATGAAACAAGATGAACAAGCATTAATGGGAAAGACGGATAAGCTAACCGGACAAAGTATTGTTATCAGTGGTGTGTTTCAGCAGCATTCTCGAAATGAATACAAAGCAATGATTGAATTGCATGGAGGTAAAAATGTAGGTAGTATCTCTTCGAAAACCTCTTTTATTTTAGCCGGAGAAAATATGGGGCCTTCAAAGTTGAAGCAAGCAGAGAAATTAGGAGTACGTATTGTAACAGAAGAAGAGTTTTTAACCCTTATTAGCTAACAGATTTCTACAAACATTCATTTTTTACAATATAAATGTTCACTAAATTGAAAATATTAGTATTTTTGCAATAATTGAAATTTCACGAATAGACAGATATACAACTCATGATACAAACTAGATTGAGAGGAATGGGAGTTGCTTTGATTACTCCTTTTAAGGATGATGAAAGTATTGATTTAGAAGCATTAGTCCGACTGGTGGATTATCAGCTACAAAACAATACTGATTTTCTTTGTGTTCTTGGAACCACCGCTGAAACTCCTACACTTAGTGACGAGGAGAAGTTATTGGTTAAAGAAACCGTCATTCAGAGAGTAAATGGAAAGATACCTATACTTTTGGGTGTAGGAGGAAACAATACTCGTGCTTTGGTGAAACAGTTACAAGAAGAAGATTTTACAGGTGTAGATGCCATTCTCTCTGTAGTCCCTTATTATAATAAACCTTCACAAGAGGGAATATATCAGCATTACAAAGCTATTGCTTCGGCTACTAAACTACCTATTGTTTTATATAATGTTCCCGGAAGAACAGGTACCAATATGACTGCAGAAACAACTCTGCGTATAGCTAGAGACTTTAAAAATGTAATTGCAGTCAAAGAGGCTTCGGGTAACTTTACACAAATGGATGACATTATTAAAAATAAACCTGATGGGTTTGATGTTATTTCGGGTGATGATGGTTTTACTTTTCCTCTGATTACTTTAGGTGCTGTGGGGGTTATATCGGTTATAGGTAACGCTTTTCCTAAAGAATTTAGTAAGATGACTCGTTTGGCATTGCAGGGTGATTATGCTAATGCTCTAACCATTCATCATCGATTTACAGAGCTCTTCAAATTACTCTTTGTAGATGGTAATCCGGCAGGAGTAAAATGTATTTTGAATGCAATGGGAATGATTGAAAACAAACTTCGTCTTCCTCTTATTCCAACACGTATAAAAACCTTTGAAGCAATTCGTAAAGTGTTAGATGAATTAAACATCAAATGCTAATTACAATTAAATAGAATGATATAAAAACGGAGTTTTTTAAGACTCCGTTTTTTATTTCCTATATTTAGGACTAATAGTAAAAGAAAAAAAATGAAGGTGGAAAAGGTAAACTTGGTTTATTTTAGTGCTACAAATACAACAAAAACGGTACTAAAAGCAATTGCCAGTGGAGTAAATAGCTCAGAAATTATAGAGTACGACATAACGTTGGGAAACGCAAATGAAGTGAAATTCAATACAAACGAATTGGTTATTTTTGGATTTCCTGTTTTTGCAGGACGTATTCCTCAAATTGCCCTTGAAGCTTTAAATCAATTTAAAGGAAATCGCACACCAGCCATAGCAGTCTGTGTTTATGGAAATAGAGAATATGACGATGCACTTTTAGAATTACGAGACATTGTATCGTCAAATCAGTTTCATGTGATCTCTGCCGGAGCCTTCATTGGGCAACATTCTATTTTCCCTAAAGTAGGAGCCAACAGACCCGATAGTTCTGATTTGAATATTGCCAAAGAGTTTGGTACTCAAACGATGGAGATAATAGGCCAAAAGATATCTAGCGAATCTTTACCTCTTATTGAAGTAAAAGGAAACACCCCATATAAAGAAACTAAATCTTCTTCATTGTTCCCAACAGCAGATGAAAACTGCACAGCGTGTGGCAAATGTGTCAGAAATTGTCCGAGTCAAGCTATACCTAAAGATAACCCACAGACAACCGATGAAACACGTTGTATTTCTTGTGGCAGATGCATTTATATTTGTCCTGAAAACTCCAGAAAATTTCGAGGAATGGCTTATGATGTAACGTATGAAAAATTCGTCAATGCTTATTCCACAAGAAAAGAGCCCGAGTTGTTTTATCTCTAAATCTTCTTTTAAGTTAATAGTGGCGTCTTTTTGTACATTGAAGAAAAATTAAAAAGACAGATTAATTTACAAAAATCAACCCCATCCATACTGAATGTAATTGTAAAATAAGTGATTTAGAGTCGATAAACTGTTAAACAAAGTATGTTCTTTTTAATATAAAGGGATGTGTTTTTATCTTTTTTTAAACGCAAATAATTGTAGTCATTAATTATATAGTGTATTTTTGAGTTTGAAAATTTGAAACCTCTTTATATAGAGGTTTTTTCAATGATTGTTAATTTTAAAATCAAACAAATACAAAAATAAATTATATGGCTGAATCAATAGATATTCGCGAGTTAAATGAACGAATAGAGAGTCAAAGTGCGTTTGTTACCAATTTAACGGCTGGAATGAATCAGGTTATTGTTGGACAAAAACATTTAGTTGAATCTTTATTAATTGGTTTATTATCAGATGGACACGTATTATTAGAAGGAGTTCCGGGGTTAGCAAAGACATTGGCTATTAAAACTTTAGCCTCATTGATAGATGCTAAATATAACCGTATACAGTTTACTCCTGACTTATTGCCTGCTGACGTCATTGGTACTTTAATTTATAGTCAAAAAGAGGAAAACTTTTTAGTTGAAAAGGGACCTATCTTTGCCAACTTTGTTTTAGCAGATGAGATAAACCGTGCTCCAGCCAAAGTACAAAGTGCTTTGCTTGAAGCAATGCAAGAAAGACAAGTAACCATTGGTAAAGAAACCTTTAGTTTGCCTAAACCTTTTTTAGTATTGGCCACTCAAAACCCAATAGAACAAGAAGGAACCTATCCCTTACCTGAAGCCCAAGTAGACCGTTTCATGCTTAAGGTTACTATTGATTATCCTAAACACGAAGAAGAGAAATTAATCATCAATCACCACATTGCCGGAAAATCACAAGAGGTAAAGGCTATCTTAGCAGCTGATGAGATTCTAAAGGCCAGAGAAATTGTGAAACAAGTTTATATTGATGAGAAGATTCAGAAGTATATAGTAGATATTGTTTTTGCTACTCGTTACCCTGAAAAGTACGACTTAAAAGAGTTACAACACTACATCGATTTTGGTGGTTCTCCACGTGCTTCAATTAACTTAGCTTTAGCTGCTCGTGCATATGCCTTTATTAAGCGTAGAGGATATGTTATTCCCGAAGATATACGTGCTGTTGCTCATGATGTATTACGTCATCGGATCGGTTTAACGTATGAAGCAGAAGCAAACAACGTTACTTCGGATGAAATAGTAAGTCAAGTATTAAATAAAGTTGAAGTACCTTGATTTTAGTTGAGAGAAAATTGGTTTTATTCACTTTTAATCTCAATGAAACATGGACACACTAGACATACTGAAACGGGTTAGACAGATTGAAATCAAAACCCGTGGATTATCAAGCAATATATTTGCAGGAGAGTATCACACTGCATTTAAAGGAAAAGGTATGGCCTTCTCCGAGGTGCGTGAGTACCAATATGGGGATGATATTCGTGACATTGACTGGAATGTAACCGCTCGCTTTAATCGCCCTTACATCAAGGTTTTTGAAGAAGAGCGTGAGTTAACCGTAATGCTTTTGGTAGATGTATCCGGTAGTTTGGAGTTTGGTACAATAAAGCAAATGAAGCGTGATATGGTTACTGAGGTAGCTGCTACATTGGCTTTTTCTGCTATTCAGAATAACGACAAGATTGGTGTTATTTTCTTTTCAGATAAAATAGAAAAGTTTATACCTCCTAAAAAAGGAAGAAAACACATTCTTTACATCATACGTGAGTTGATAGACTTTAAACCTGAGAGCAAAAGAACACATATTGCACAGGCTTTGGAGTATTTAACCAATGTAATGAAAAGACGCTGTACGGCTTTTATTCTGTCGGATTTCATTGACCAGAAAGAATTTAAAGATGCACTAACCATAGCTAATCGTAAGCACGATATTGTTGCTATTCAAGTGTACGATCGCAGAGTGGCCGAATTACCGGCAATAGGGTTAATGAAAATTAAAGATGCTGAAACAGGTCATGAACAATTAATTGACACATCCTCAAGAGCTATTAGAAATGCACACCACAAATGGTGGAAGGATAAACAGGAGATGTTACAGCAAGTTTTTTCCCAAACAAGTGTGGATTCAGTCTCAATTCGTACAGATGATGACTATGTGAGATCATTACTTAGCTTATTTGCAAAAAGAAATTAAGATTAATAATGAAGAAAATACTTTATGCATTCCTATTGCTTTTCAGCTTTTCTGCTTTCACTAAAGCTCAATCGGTTTCAGTAGAAGCTTCTATTGATTCTTTAGAGATTTTAATTGGTGAACAGACAAAGATTCACTTAAAGGTTTTTGCAGGAAGCAAACAAAACATATTATTCCCTCAATTTCCCGATACTTTAATTCGGGGAGTTGAAGTTTTAGAGGTTTCAAAGGCAGATACTCTTTTCCATAACAACAAAGAGATGATGGAAGTGAAACAAGAGTACACTATTACTTCTTTTGATTCCGCTTTATACTATATTCCCCCTTTAGAGGTATTGATTGATAGTATGAAATACGAATCAAATGCGTTGGCATTAAAGGTGTATTCCATGCCTGTTGATACCTTAAATATGGATCAGTTCTTTGGACAAAAAGAGATCATGAAAACGCCTTTTGTATGGAGCGATTGGTACCTTTTTATTCTTTGTTTCCTTTTCTTAGCTCCGGTATGCTACTTAATATACTATTTAATTAAGCGATTAAGAGATAATGAACCTATTATACGTAGAGTTAAAGTTGAACCAAAGCTTCCGGCTCACGAAACGGCTTTACAAGAAATAGAAGAGATAAAGAACGAAAAGATATGGAGACAAGAAGGACGCGCGAAGGAATACTATACAGAGCTAACAGATGCAATTCGCAGATATATTAATGATCGCTTTGAAATTAATGCAACAGAGATGATTACCTCTGAAATTATTGAGCAACTTCAAGAGATTGAGGATAAAGATGCACTGAAAGATCTGAATGAGTTATTGCAAACTGCCGACCTGGTTAAATTTGCCAAACATGATCCTTTGATGAATGAAAAAGATGCCAGTTTAATTAATGCAATAGACTTCATTAATGAAACCAAAAAGGAATTAACAGAGGAGGAAAAAGCTGCTCCAACTGAAATAAAAGTGATAGAAAAACGTCCGCTAAGAACCAAAGTTTTTATCGGTATAGGAATCGTTACTTTTTCTGCAGCTTTAATTGCTTTATTAACCTATATAGTGAAACAACTCTTGCTTTTTATAGCATAGTTTATAATAAATAAAATAATTGTAGCATGTATTTTGCTAATGTAGAATATCTATTTTTACTTCTTTTACTTATACCGTATATAATATGGTATATACTTAAGTATCAAAGAAGCGAGGCAACACTTCAAATCTCTGATGCGAGGGTGTATGCTCATACCCCTAAGAGTTATAAGAATTACATCATACATTTGCCTTTCATTTTGCGCATTTTGGCTTTAATCTGTGTTATTATAGTTTTGGCTCGGCCACAGCGCACTGATAGCTGGAAAAACAGTGAGATAGAAGGTATAGATATTCTTATGACAGTTGACGTTTCAACAAGTATGTTGGCAGAAGACCTTAAACCCAACCGTTTAGAAGCGGCTAAAGATGTTGCTGCTGAGTTTATTAACAGCCGTCCAAACGACAACATCGGATTAGTTATTTTTGCTGGAGAGGCCTTTGTACAATGTCCTTTAACTTCAGATCATAGAATGGTTTTGAACCTTTTTGAAACTATTAAAGCGGGAATTGTTGAAGATGGTACTGCCATAGGAATGGGAATAGCCAATGCTGTAACTCGTTTAAAAGATAGTCAGGCTAAGTCTAAGGTTATTATTCTACTTACCGATGGTAGTAATAACAGAGGAGATATTTCTCCTTTAACTGCAGCAGAAATAGCTAAGACTTTTGGTATACGTATATATACAGTAGGTGTTGGTACCAATGGTATGGCTCCATATCCATACCCTATAGGGAATACAATTAAGTATGTAAATGTGCCTGTGGAGATTGATGAAGATGTATTGAAGCAAATCGCAGGTACTACAGATGGAAAATACTTTAGAGCAACTAGTACTGATAAATTGAAAGAGGTTTATCAGGAAATTGATCAGTTAGAGAAAACAAAGCTTAATGTAAAGGAATTTAGTACTAAGTCTGAAGAGTATCAACTCTTTGCATTACTAGCGTTTTTATTCCTATTGGCAGAAGTTGCTTTACGTAACACGATATTAAAGAGAATACCTTAACGGTTTATTGAAGATAAAAAAAAGAAAAAAAGAATATGTTTCGATTTCAAGAACCAGACTATTTATACTTGTTGATATTAATACCTCTTTTTGTGGTATTCTATCTTTATTCAAACTACAAACGGAGAAAAGCTATACGTTTGTTTGGAGACCCGGATTTAATGGCACAACTTATGCCTGATGTTTCCAAACGTAGACCCGATGTAAAGTTCGGTATCGTATTGACTGCTATTGCTCTTTTTACCGTATTACTGGCTCGTCCTCAATTTGGCTCCAAACTGGAAACAGTAACACGCACAGGTGTAGAGGTTATTATTGCTTTAGATATATCAAACTCAATGTTGGCAGAAGATATTAAACCTAGTCGTTTAAATAAGGCTAAGAATTTAATATCCAGACTAGTTGATCAGTTGAAAAATGATAAAGTGGGATTGATTGTATTTGCCGGAGATGCTTTTACTCAAATTCCCATTACAAACGACTATGTTTCGGCCAAAATGTTCTTAAATACTATTGATCCTTCGCTTTTATCTAAACAAGGCACAGCAATTGGATCAGCAATTAGTTTGGCTACACGTAGTTTTACCTCACAAGAAGAGGTGGGACGTGCCATAATCTTAATTACAGATGGTGAAAACCATGAAGGTGGTGTTGATGAAGCTATAAAAAAAGCAAGAGAAAAAGGAATACAGATTCATGCTTTAGGTATGGGTACTCCCGAAGGAGCTCCGATACCGGTTTCTGGAACTAATGAGTTTATGAAAGACCGTGATGGAAATGTGGTTGTTACTCGTATGAATGAAGAAATGTGTAGAAAAATAGCTCAGGAAGGTAATGGTATTTATGTGCGTGTAGATAATACAAATACAGCACAACGTACCATTTCAAAAGAGATTGATAAAATGGCTAAAGCTGACATTGAAACAGAGGTTTATACTGAATATAATGAACAGTTTCAAGTAATTGCCTGGATTATTTTTCTTCTTCTCTTGATTGAGTTATTAATTTTAGAGAAAAGAAATCCATTATTGAAAAATATAAGATTGTTTACTCCTAAAAAAGAGGCTTAAAAATACATTTATGAATAATATGATTCGCTTAATACTTATCACTGTACTTTTCTTTTCTGCTCCTTTCTGTATGGCTCAGAAAGCAGAAAGAGATTATATTCGTAAAGGAAATAAGAACTTCAAAGACAGCACCTTTATCAATGCTGAGGTAAATTATAGAAAAGCGATTGATACCAATCCACAGTCCACCGTGGCTATGAATAACTTGGGAAATACGCTTACTCAACAACACAAGTTTGAGGAAGCTATGCAACAATATGTAACGGCCACTAAAATAGAGAAAGATAAAGATCGTTTGGGGGAAATATACCATAATATGGGAGTTATCTTTCACGCAGCAGAAGATTACGGTAAAGCTGTTGAAGCTTATAAAGAATCGTTACGGAATAATCCAAGAGATCATGAAACAAGGTACAACTTGGCCTTAGCCCAGAAAATGTTGCAAGATCAGGAACAACAGAATCAAGATCAGCAAGGGGGAGATAACGAGAATGAGGAACAACAGCAAGACCAAGAGGAACAACAAGAACAAAATCAAGATCAACAAGATAACCAACAACAACCTCCACAATCCGATGAGGAACAAATGTCTAAAGAGAATGCTGAACAACTTCTAAACGCAGTACTCCAAGATGAAAAAGATGTACAAGATAAAGTCAAGAGGCAACAGCAAGTGATTCAAGGAGGTAAACTAGACAAAAATTGGTAATAAAACAGAACAATGAAATATAGTCAAAAAATAAAAATAGTCTTTCTTCTCTTTTGCTCGATTCTGTCCTTTCAGACATTATTGGCAGATGAGAAACCTACTTTTACTGCGTCTGCTCCAGATGTGGTTGCTGTGGGCGATCAATTTAGATTGGCTTATACAGTAAACACACAAAAGATTAAAAACTTTAGAGCCCCCGGTAGCATTTCAGGATTTGATATCTTGATGGGACCTAGTCGCTCTCAACAGAGTAGTACACAAATTATCAATGGACAACGTACTTCTACCAGTAGCATTACCTTTACTTATATTTTGTTGGCTAAAGAAGAAGGTACATTTACCATTCCAAGTGCAACTATAGATGCTAATGGAGAGAAGTTGATTTCGAATTCAATACAGGTAAAAGTAATACCTGAAGATAAAACAGCTGCAGGAAATACATCACAAGGGCAAAGCTCCGAAAACGAAGAGACAAGTAAATCTCCTTCTTTAGCTAAAGATGATTTGTTTATTACTGCAACTGTAAATAAAAGTACAGTATATGAACAAGAGGCCTTAACATTAAGCTTTAAAATTTATTGTGCGGTTGATTTAAGAGGTTTTGATAATGTGAAATTACCCGACTTTACGGGTTTTCATTCTCAGGAAATTGAACAATCCGACTTAAAATGGGGATTGGAGCATTATAATGGGAGAAATTATAGATCAACTATTTACAGGCAGTTTGTCTTGTTCCCTCAACAAACTGGTCAGTTAGTGATTGATCCTGCTCAATTCGATGCTATTGTAACTCAAGCTTTAGAGTCTTTTGATCCTTTCGATGCCTTTTTTAATGGGGGAAGTAGTGCCGTTAACATTAAAAAAAGTTTATATACACCTAAGATTACAGTAAACGTTAAACCACTGCCTAGTGGTAAACCCGAAGGATACACTGGTGGGGTTGGACAGTTCAGTATTAGTTCTTCCATTAATGACACCGAGATAAAAGCAAATGATGCAATCACTCTTAAATTGGTGATTTCGGGAACAGGTAATATGAAACTTCTATCTAATCCTGAAGTACAATTTCCTGAGGATTTTGAAATATACGATCCTAAGGTAAATGATCAGGTAAGATTAACTACTCAAGGTTTAACGGGAAATAGAGTGATTGAGTATTTGGCCATACCTCGTCATGGAGGCACTTATAAGATACCTGCCGTTAAATTCGCCTATTTTGATACAGGTAGTAAAACCTATAAAACTTTAACTACTGAAGCATACACTATCAATGTCGAAAAATCGCAAGGTGAAGGTACAGCAACACAAATGATTGCCGATTTCACGAATAAAGAAGACATTAAAGTATTAGGCGAAGATATTAGATTTATTAAGCTGAATGCTGTAAAAGTACATCCTCGCGATGAGTTCTTTTTTGGTACATGGAACTACTGGTTATTCTATATTATAGCTTCTATTGTATTCATTATTATTCTCATAGCTTATCGTAAGCAGCTAGCTGAAAATGCCAACGTAACTAAGAGAAAAGTAAAGAAAGCGAATAAAGTGGCAGCACGTCGCTTAAAAGCTGCAGGAAAATTGATGGAGAAGAATGACAATGAGAAGTTCTACGATGAAACGCTAAAAGCTCTTTGGGGATATGTGAGTGATAAGCTTAATATTCCTGTATCCGAACTGACAAAAGACAATGTGGAAGAGAAGCTTACAGCCAACGATGTAGCTGAAGGTTTAATTAAAGAGTTTATCGAGACGCTGAATGAATGCGAGTTTGCCCGTTATGCACCGGGTGATGTAAGCCAAACAATGGATAAAGTTTACAGTGCAGCCATGTCTATTATAAGCAAAATGGAAGATTCAATAAAAAAGAATTAAGAATGAAACATATATATATTATAATACTAACTCTATTCTGTCTAAACGCAGTTGCTCAAGAATCCAACGAATCTATTGAAGAGGTTGTTGTAGATTCTTTAGATCTACTACCTGCATTAACAGATCATATACAGGCGATCTCTAAAGCCGATGCAGATAGTGCTTATGTAAAAGGTGAATTTCAAAAAGCTATTGACTATTATGAAACATTGTTAGAAGAAGGTGTTTCTGATGAGCTTTACTATAATTTGGGAAATAGTTACTTCAAAATGGATAATATAGGTAAAGCGATACTCAACTACGAGCGTGCTTTATTACTTAATCCCGGCAATAACGATATTCAGGCCAATCTAGTTATCTCTAGGAGTAAAACGGTTGATAAAGTAGAACCATTACCTGAATTATTCTTTATCAGTTGGACTAAATCACTTATGAATCAATCCAGTGCTGATGGATGGGCAAAATGGGCTATATCTTTCTTTATATTGTTTTTGATTTGCTCTTTTATCTATGTGTTTTCAAAGCAAATTCTGATTAAGAAAATAAGTTTTGGCTTGGCTATTCTTTTTATCTTTTTCACATTAGGTACACATGCTTTTGCCAGACATCAGAAAAAAGTATTATTAAGTAGAGATACTGCAATTGTAATGACTCCAAGTGTTACTATTAGAAGCACTCCAAGTGAATCGGGAACAGCTCTATTTATTCTGCATGAAGGAAGAAAAGTGGGAATAAAAGACACTGTAGGGGAGTGGAAAGAGATAACTTTAGAAGATGGAAAAGTAGGTTGGATTAACAGTTCCGATTTAGAAATAATCTAAAAACTTTCAAATTCTCCTTCTATTTTTGGTTTTTGTATATTAATGTTATTTACATAATATTTCGTCTCTCAAAAATTGGTTTTATAGATGTTTTTGTTTAAGTTTATAACAAATGAAAATTGAATTTAATTCAAACCATTAAATTTATAAGATATATGAGAACAATAACCTTTAATGAATTACGTAAAATCAAAGATTCATTGCCTGA
>CAZGUI010000064.1:0-14544 GCA_964528875.1 uncultured Bacteroides sp.
TTTTAAAAAGAGAGAAGAGCACTAAATTACGCCTTGTTCTTTTAACTCATCAGCAACCAGCAGTAACTCCGTATACCAATCTTCACCATATTTACGAATTAGAGGTTCTTTCAGAAACTGATAGAGTAGCACCCTTTCCTGTTCTCCTTTTTTCAAGGCACCACTACACACATCCCAACGATGATAATTTATAAATTCATAAGCACCCGAAGAGTGGATACGAATGGGATACAAATGACAGGAAATAGGTTTGTAAAAAGAAGTCTTGTCTTTTCTATACGCTTTTTCAATGGAACAAGAACAAGTCCCATCGGCCTCATAACAAGTAAATACACAATCTTTACCCTTTACAATAGAAGTAACCAAATCACCATCTTCATCGGTATAAATAACCCCTTGTTTATTAATTAAGTTTTGTGCTTCAGGAGCCAAATCATCCCACACAACAGGTAAAACATTCTTTAATGACTCTACTTCCTCTTTTGCCACAGGTGCACCCGCATCTCCTTCAACGCAGCAAATCCCTTTACAATGCGATAAGTCACACAAAAAGAAAGTTTTAAATAAATCCAGGGTTACAATAACATTTCCTATTTCAATCATTGCTTTATTTCGTAAGTAAAAATTATGCCCTTGCAATGACTTGCAAGAGCATATTTAGATATTAAATAATCTATTATAACTAATTCAAGGTTAGATTAAAACCTTTCCCGTCATATCTTTGGGTTGTTCCAATCCCATAATTTTTAAGATGGTTGGAGCTACATCGGCCAAACGACCGTTGTTCACTTTCGCCTCTTTATTTTCCGTTACATAGATACAAGGAACAGGGTTCAAAGAGTGAGCTGTATTAGGGGTACCGTCATTATTCAATGCATGGTCGGCATTACCGTGGTCAGCAATCACAATAGCTTCATATCCATTTGCTTTAGCTGTTTCTATAGTCTCTTTCAAACAAGCATCTACCGCAATAACTGCTTTCTCTATGGCTTCGTATACACCGGTATGTCCCACCATATCACCATTAGCATAGTTTACTACAATAAAATTGTATTCTTGTTTGTTCAAAGCCTCAACCAACTTATCCTTCACTTCGTAAGCACTCATCTCTGGCTGTAAATCGTAAGTGGCAACCTTTGGAGAAGGAACTAAAATACGATCTTCACCGGGGAATGGCTCTTCACGTCCTCCATTAAAGAAGAAAGTTACGTGTGCATATTTTTCTGTTTCAGCCATATGGAGCTGTTTCAAGCCTTTAGATGAAACATATTCTCCTAATGTATTTTCCACATTTTCTTTATTGAACAAAATGTGTAAACCTTTAAACTCTGCATCGTAAGGAGTCATAGTGTAATATTGCAAGTTAGGAATAATCTCCATTCCTTGCTCGGGCATGCTTTGTTGAGTCAATACAATGGTCAATTCTTTAGCACGGTCGTTACGGAAATTAAAGAAAATAACCACATCGCCCTCTTCTATCTTTCCATTAACTGTACTATTTACAATGGGTTTCATAAACTCATCCGTAACTCCATCGGCATAAGACTCTGCTACTGCTTGAACCATATCGGTCGCTTTTCTTCCTACACCGTGCACCAGTAGATCATAAGCTTCTTTGACACGTTCCCAGCGTTTGTCTCTATCCATTGCATAGTAACGACCAATGATTGAGCCGATGTGTGTTGAGGTTTCACGATTCTTCTCAGCGAGTTGTTCAATAAAACCTTTACCACTTTGAGGGTCAGTATCACGACCATCCATAAAACAGTGTACAAAAGTTTTATCTAATCCATAGTCTTTAGATAGTTCACATAACTTGAATAAATGATCTAAAGAACTATGTACTCCTCCATCTGAAACCAAACCTAATAGGTGTAGTTTTTTATTGTTTTCTTTGGCATAAGTATAAGCATTAACTACTGCAGGAATTTGGGCAATGGAATTATCTTCACAAGCCTTATTGATTTTTACCAAGTCTTGATACACCACACGTCCACCTCCAATATTCAAATGTCCAACTTCCGAGTTACCCATTTGTCCATCGGGAAGTCCTACATTCTCACCACTGGCTTGTAGTTCAGAATGAGGGTAATTTTTCACCAAGTAATCCCAGTATGGAGTTTCTGTGTTATAAATTACGTCTGCTTTGCCTTTATCACCGATTCCCCATCCATCAAGGATGACTAAGAGTGCTTTCTTTTCCATATTTTTATTTTTATATTGTTTATAACTTTTCTACTAGATAACAGATAATTCTTCACAAAGTTACGAAAAACGAAGATAATCAACATTCTTTAATGCATTTTATCACACCAAAAGAGTTGAAATACAATTTATTGGCAAACTTAAAGACCAAGGGATAGTTGTTTATCACCTCCCAACAGATTAAAGCTATCCCGATGATAAGGTGTAGTCCCATAGGTCGCAATAGCCAGACGATGTTTTTTTGTGGGATATCCTTTATTATTATTCCAGTCGTACTGAGGATAAAGAGCGTGTAACTCATTCATATAATCGTCCCGATAGGTCTTGGCTAAAACAGAAGCCGCCGCAATGGATAGATAGGTTGCATCTCCTTTGACAATGGTGGAATAGGGTATCTTTTTGTATGGCTTAAATCGATTCCCATCGATGAGTAGATATTCAGGAGTTACTTTCAATTGCTCTATGGCACGATGCATTGCCAGAAAAGAAGCGTTTAGTATATTTATTTTATCAATCTCCAGAGGTTCAACAATACCCACTGCCCAAGCAAGAGCTTCTTTTTCAATAATCGGACGCAAGGCATAGCGTTTTTTCTCTGTCAGTTGTTTGGAGTCAGTAAGTAATTCATTCTTAAAATCCGGAGGTAAAATAACAGCAGCAGCAAACACCGAACCGGCTAGACAACCACGTCCGGCCTCATCGCAACCCGCCTCAAGAATGTTTTCATGATTAAAGTGTGATAATAACATAAAAGATTTCTGTTTTATTTTACACAAAAAAACGGTGTATAGCATTATGAATGACTACCACCGTTTCACTGATCTTGTCATCTAAATATTATTCTACTTTAGTTAAGACGTATTGATTGGCTAATTCACCTTCAATAAATTCTTTATCGGCAGTTAAGCGAGTTGCCGTATTCTCGCCTATAAAATAATACTCGGTTTCTTCTCCATTGGTAAAGGTTAGAGTTAAATAGCTTTTCTCTAAAGTATATGTACCTCTATTATTAAAAGAGCTATCGCGATCTATATAAACCAATTTAAGACTAAAAGTATGATCTTCATTAATCGTTAAAGTCGTCTCTATACCGGGACAATCGGCAGCAGGTAAAATTCCCTGATAAACGCCCCAATAATCCAATGAGTTTTCAGCATAATGCCCATCATCAAAAATTTGTATATCATCGGAAACCTCTATATTGTCTGCAGACACATCGGTCGCTTGATTTTTCTTTGCACCACCGGAACAAGAAAATAAAGCAATAAGAATAGTTAGTAATAATAGATTCTTCATATTATTCAATATTAATATTAAAACATTTTCGAAACTTGCTGAATTCCTTCCACTAAGACGTCTACCTCTTCCTTGGTATTATATAGAGCAAAAGAAGCACGTACTGTTCCTTCAATACCGTATCGTTCCATTAATGGTTGAGCACAATGATGTCCGGTTCGTACTGCAATACCTAACCGGTCCAACAAGGTTCCCAAATCAAAGGGATGAATATCTCCTACAAGAAAAGAAATTACACTGCTTTTCTCTTGAGCCTCACCATATATACGTAGTCCTTCAATCTCTTTCAATCGTTGCGTGGCATAAATCAACAACTCATGTTCGTGTTGAGCGATAGCATCCAAACCTAATTCTTGCATATACTCCAAGGCTTTTGCCATACCTGTTGTACCCACAAAGTTAGGCGTACCCGCTTCAAACTTAAAAGGCAATTCATTAAAAGTAGTACCGTTAAAGCTTACGTGCTGAATCATTTCACCCCCTCCTTGATAAGGAGGCAAACGATCTAACCACTCTTCTTTACCATACAACACACCAACGCCGGTAGGTCCATACGCTTTATGTGCAGAAAAAGCAAAGAAGTCGGCATCCAACGCTTGTACATCAATTTTTAAGTGGGAAATAGATTGTGCTCCATCTACTAATACCGGTATGTTATCAGCGTGTGCCCTATCGATGATTTTTTTGATGGGATTAATTGTTCCCAATACATTCGACACATGAACTATTGAAATCAGTTTAGTTCGCTTAGATATCAATTGCTCAAAAGCCGCTAGATCTAACTCACCGGCATCAGAAATAGGGATAACGCGAAGCTTAATCCCTCTATTCATCTCTAAAAGTTGCCAAGGCACAATATTACTATGGTGTTCCATGGTAGAAACAATAACTTCATCTCCCTCTTTTAAGAAACCTTGTCCAAAGGTAGAAGCCAGCATATTTATAGACCCTGTGGTTCCGGAAGTAAAAATAATTTCATTTATACTCTTAGCATTAATAAACGAACGAACAACTTCTCGGGAAGCTTCGTGAAGTTCAGTAGCCTTCTGTGACAAATAATGCACACCTCTATGTACGTTAGCATTGCAAGAAAAATACTCATTAACTAACACCTCAACCATACTGTGAGGTTTCTGAACAGTAGCAGCATTATCTAAATACACCAAAGGTTTTTCATATACCTTACGACTAAGGATAGGAAAATCTTCACGTATTTTATTTATATCATACATAAAAATGAATCAATTTTATCGAGTGATACAACGACACTCTCTACAACCACCTAGTTCACCTCTGAAACGTTTCTCAACCAAATCGTGTAGTCGATCTTTTAACGGCTCCAGTCTTATCGTATCCACCACTTCATTCACAAAAGCAAACATTAAAAGCAGTTTAGCCTCGTGTTGAGTTATCCCACGCGTACACATATAGAACAAAGCGTTCATATCCAATTGTCCCACTGTAGCTCCGTGTCCACACTTCACATCATCAGCATAAATCTCTAATTGAGGGCGAGTATACATTTTAGCCTCTTTAGTTAAACAGATGTTCCGATTACTCTGTTCTGAGTAGGTTTTCTGCGCATCGGGACGAACCAATACCAAGCCATTAAACACCCCTACCGATTGGTCATCTAAAACATATTTAAACAACTCCTTGCTAGTACAATTTGGCACTTTATGATCAATCAATGTATTATTATCCACGTGTTGTTCTTTATCAATAACAGCCATTCCACATAGATCAATATGCGCTCCTTCTCCTTCTAAGAAAACTTTAGTGGTATTACGAGTTACCCCATTGTGCAGCGTCATTCCGTTTAACAAAACATTGCTGTTGGCCGATTGGTGCACGTATAAATTACTAAACTTAACCGAATCAGTATGTACCTCTTCCAACTCATACATATCAAACTGAGCATTCTCCCCCACAAAGATTTCAACAACCTGAGTGGATAAAAATTTCACATTATCCATTGTATGATCACAGACCAATAAACGTGCCTGGGCATTCTCCCCCACAATAATCAAAATCCTACGATTCATCAAAAAGTCAACATCAGCACGTAAAATATTTATCAGCTGTATAGGTTGCTCAACAATTACATTTTTAGGGATGTAAAAAACGACACCATCTTGCACAAAAGCCGTATTAAATGCGGCAATAGCATCTTCTTCCGTATCAGCAATCTTTCCATAGTAGTCTTTCAACAATTCAGGATGCTTTCGGGCTACCTCACTTAAACCGCCAAAAATAACTCCTTCGGGTAAATCATAAGTAGGCTTCTCAGCTCCGGAGTAGAAACTATCGTTCACTACAAAGTGAACATCTGTTTCCATATTGGGAACATTACACCTAAACACCTCGTATGGATTAACCGGAATGGATAACCGATTCAGATTCAACCCATAATCGGGTTCAAAGTACCTTCCTACGTCAGTATGTTTGTAGTTTTCCTCTTTGCGTGTAGGGAAACCTTTGCTTTTGAAATCCTCTAAAGCTTTAGCCCGAGGGGCATTTAGCAGATCAGGACTGTGCTTATAGATCATATCTTCAGCTTGTGAAAACAGATCTATATATTGTTGTTCTACCCGCATACTTACTTCTCTATTTCTTTAATCCAATCGTATCCTTTTTCCTCTAATTCCAACGCTAACTCAGGACCGGCCGATTTCACTATTCTACCATTATACAACACATGAACAAAATCCGGTTTGATGTAATTCAACAAACGTTGATAGTGAGTAATAACAATGGCACTGTTCTCCGGAGTTCTTAATTTATTAACTCCATCGGCCACTATACGCAAAGCATCAATATCTAATCCGGAATCTGTTTCATCCAATATACTCAACAGAGGCTCTAACATTGCCATTTGGAATATTTCATTACGCTTCTTCTCTCCTCCTGAAAAACCCTCATTTACAGAGCGTCCTGTTAACTTGTTATCCATTTCTACCAAGGCACGTTTTTCACGCATGAGTTTTAAAAACTCACTTGCGGTTAAAGGTTCTTCTCCTTTATATTTTCGATGCTCATTCACTGCAGCACGCATAAAATTCACCATACTTACACCCGGTATTTCAACGGGGTATTGGAAACTTAAAAAGATACCCTCTTTACTGCGTACTTCAGGCTCCATATCCAGTAAGTTTTTCCCCATAAAGGTTACTTCACCTTTAGTTACTTCAAAATTAGGATTACCTACAAGCACACTGCTTAATGTACTTTTACCAGAACCATTAGGTCCCATTATAGCGTGAACCTCACCTTTATTAATCGTAAGATTTATACCTTTTAATATTTTTTTACCACCTATGCTGGCTTCAAGATTTTTTATCTCTAACATTGTTCTGTTATTTTATATGAATTCCTATTGATTAACCCTTATCCCACACTACCTTCCAACGATATAGAAAGTAGTTTTTGAGCCTCAACGGCAAACTCCATAGGAAGTTTATTAATTACCTCTTTTGCATACCCATTCACAATCAGACCTATTGCATCTTCCATTCCAATTCCTCGCTGATTACAATAAAAAATTTGATCTTCATTTATTTTACTTGTCGTAGCCTCGTGTTCAACAACAGCTGTATCATTATGAATATCTATGTAAGGAAAAGTATGAGCACCACATTTATCTCCTAAAAGCAAAGAATCACACTCTGTATAATTCCGGGCATTCTCAGCACTTTTCCCCACGCGAACCAATCCACGATAGGAGTTTTCACTTTTACCCGCAGATATCCCTTTACTGATAATTGTACTGCTGGTATCTTTTCCTAAGTGAATCATTTTTGTTCCTGTATCAGCTTGTTGATAGTTGTTGGTTACAGCTACACTATAGAACTCTCCAATGGAGCGATCCCCTGAGAGGATACACGATGGATATTTCCAAGTAATGGCCGACCCAGTTTCCACTTGTGTCCAAGATAATTTACTATCTACTCCCTTGCAGTGACCTCGCTTAGTCACAAAGTTATATACTCCTCCTCTGCCCTCTGCATCACCGGGGAACCAATTTTGAACCGTACTATATTTTACCTCGGCTCTATCGTGTACAATAATTTCCACAATGGCAGCATGGAGTTGATTGGTATCACGCATTGGAGCAGTACAACCCTCTAAGTACGACACATAGGAGTCGTCTTCGGCTACAATTAAAGTGCGTTCAAACTGCCCCGTGTCTGCCGAATTTATTCTAAAATAAGTAGAAAGTTCCATGGGACAGCGAACCCCTTTGGGTATGTACACAAAAGAACCATCTGAAAACACTGCCGAATTTAATGCTGCAAAATAGTTATCACGATAAGGTACGACAGTACCCAAGTACTTTTTCACTAAATCAGGATGTTCTTTAACTGCTTCACTAAAAGAACAAAAGATAATACCTTTCTCCATTAATGTGGCTTTGAACGTAGTTTTTACTGAAACAGAATCCATTACAGCATCTACAGCAATACCCGATAAGGCCATTTGTTCTTCCAAAGGAATGCCCAATTTATTAAATGTTTTGAGGAGTTCAGGATCAACTTCATCCAAACTTTTGGGAGCTCCCTCTTTTACCGCCGTAGGGTCTGCATAATAAGAGATATCTTGATAATCTATTTCAGGAATACGGAGATGAGGCCATGTAGGCATCTCAAGAGTCAGCCAAAAACGATAGGCTTTCAATCTATACTCCAACAACCACTCAGGTTCATTCTTTTTGGATGAAATTAAACGAATCACATCCTCGTTCAATCCCTTATCAATTACCTCAGTATAAACATCTGTGGTAAATCCATACTTATATTTTTCTTCTGTAAATTCCTTTACATATTTATTTGGTTCTGTCATCTTTAACTCTTTAAAATCTGAAAGATAATTATAATAAATTCTTTCTTATTCTGTTAGCATGTAATTGTATGCTTTTTTCAAAAAAGGAAAGAAAGATTTCGTAATATTATTCATTGGATAGTATAACATTGAATCACTCTTTTTTGTTTGACTAATTAACTTATTATTAGAATCGAAGAACTCAAGTGCTCCAATAAATAAACTTATTAGCATTATATATTTTAAGCCACCTAGTAAAAAGCCAAATAAACGGTTTAACCCTCCTAAAGCAATAAGATTAAGTCCCTTAGTCAGAACAGAAGCCACTATAGCAAAAGCTATAGAGATAGCAATCCAGATGATTATAAAAGATATCACTTGGGCTACAGGTAACGAATCCACTAGTTTAGGATGTATATAGTTAGCCAACGAAACGTAAAGAGTTTTGGCTGCAATAAGCCCAAACACCAAACTAAGTATGGAAGCCAGTTGCTTAATAAAGCCCCGGAAACACCCGACTAGAGCTCCGGCACAAATAATAATGAGAATAATAATATCCAATGTAGACATATAAATAAACAATAAAGCACGTGCTATAGTCGTTAATCATACTTGATGATTACCACCCGTATCGACCTTTAGCACATGCTTATTTTTTCACTGTGCCTAATGATGGCACAACATTATATCATTTACAATTTTTGTTTAATCTCTATTTCGTCAAACGTTTCAATAACATCGCCAATTTGAATATCGTTGCAGTTAGTTAAACTAATACCACATTCAAAGTTTGCATTCACCTCTTTGACATCATCTTTGAAGCGTTTCAATGCACTAATACCTCCAGTATAGATTACAATTCCATCACGGATTAAGCGAGCCCTATCACTTCTTTTTACCTTTCCTGTTTTGACCAAACATCCGGCAACAATACCCACTTTACTAATCTTAAATACTTCACGCACATCAACAGTAGCAGTAATCTGCTCTTTCATTACAGGAGCAAGCATACCTTCCATAGCAGCCGTAACCTCTTCGATAGCATCATAGATAATAGAGTATTTACGAATATCTACTCCTTCTTGTTCTGCTAAACGTTCAGCTCCAGTTGAAGGACGTACCTGGAAGCCAATAATAATAGCTTCCGAAGCAGCAGCTAAATCCACATCAGATTCTGAAATCTGTCCAACGCCTTGATGAATCACATTCACCTGAATTTGTTCTGTGGATAATTTCAGCAATGAGTCAGACAATGCCTCAACCGAACCATCAACGTCACCTTTAACAATGATATTCAATTCCTGGAAGTCACCCAATGCAATACGGCGACCTACCTCATCTAAGGTTAACATCTTCTGCGTACGTAAACCTTGTTCACGTTGCAACTGCTCACGTTTACCTGCAATCTCTCTCGCCTCTTGTTCTGTTTCCAACACATGGAAAGCAACACCGGCTGCAGGAGCACCGTCTAATCCAAGAATCAATGCAGGTTCCGACGGACCGGCCTCTTTGATGTTTTGATTTCTTTCGTTGTACATGGCTCTTACACGACCATGACTCACACCTGAAAGAACAATATCTCCAATTTTTAAGGTTCCGTTAGCAACTAACACAGTAGCTACATAACCTCTACCTTTATCTAGCGTAGACTCAATGATTGTTCCGGAGGCCTCTCTTGCAGGATTAGCTTTTAATTCAAGCATCTCTGCTTCAAGTAAAACTTTCTCCATTAATTCAGCAACACCGGTACCTTTTTTGGCTGAAATATCTTGTGATTGATATTTACCTCCCCATTCTTCAACTAAGAAGTTCATTGCAGCCAACTCTTCTTTAATCTTATCAGGATTAGCTGTGGGCTTATCTACCTTGTTAATGGCAAATACAATAGGCACATTTGCTGCAGTAGCGTGGTTAATCGCTTCTTTAGTTTGAGGCATCACGTTATCATCTGCAGCAACTATAATAATAGCAATATCCGTAACTTTTGCTCCACGAGCACGCATCGCAGTAAATGCCTCGTGACCCGGAGTGTCCAAGAAGGTTATTTTTCTACCATCTTTTCGGGTAACATTATAGGCTCCAATATGCTGAGTAATACCTCCGGCTTCACCGGCAATAACATTTTCTTTACGAATATAATCCAACAAAGAGGTCTTACCGTGATCCACGTGACCCATAACAGTAACGATAGGTGCACGAGGTCTTAAATCTTCCGGATCATCATCCTCTTCCTCTACTGCCTCAACAACTTCAGCACTCACGAATTCAGTTTCAAAACCATATTCATCGGCAACCAAACTAATGGTTTCAGCATCTAAACGTTGGTTGATAGAAACCATAATTCCTATACTCATACAAGTAGCAATCACATCGTTTACCGAAACATTCATCATGTTTGCCAATTCAGCAACCGTAACAAACTCGGTTAACTTAATGATTTTACTTTCTGCCTGTTGTTGTTGCTCTATCTCTTTTTGGCGAGTTGTTTCTTGTTCACGTTTTTCTCTGCGGAATTTAGAACCTTTACGTCGCCCTCTATTTGTTAAGCGAGCTAATGTCTCTCTCACTTGTTGTGCTGCTTCCTCCTCTGTAATTTTAGGTTTAATTACTGGTTTCTTAAAATTCTTGCGCTTTTTAGTTACGCTAGCACGTCTGTCTTTTCCAGCAGTATCTTCAGAAATATCAACCTTCTCTTTACTTACGCGAACTCTTTTTTTCTTTTTCTTGCTTGTCTCATCAGATTGAGTAGCCTCTTTTTGTACAGGTGGTTGCTTTTTCTCGCGTTCTTTACGTTTTTCTTCTTTAGACTTACGTTTAGGACGAGTCGATTGATTTAGTGCATCTAAATCAATTTGACCTACCACATTGATACTGGAAACAAGTTCTGAAGAGGTTAGTTGGAATACACCGTCTTCATCTTCTGCTCCACGACCTTTTTTGGTTGGAGCATCTTTTTCTTTTGATACAGACTCTTTTTTAGGCTCTACCACCGTCATAGGAGCTTCTTCTTTAGTTTTTGTAGCCTTTACTTCTTTTTTCACTTCTATCTCTTCTTCGTAGTGCTTCTCTGCAGAAACTTCTTTCTTCTCTACTATTACCTTTGGAGCTATTACTTCCTCTTGCTCTGAAGATTTAGTTTCTTCTTTAATAGTAGGCTGTTCCACTTTTTTCACCACTTTCTTTTCTTTTGGCTTCTTTCCTATATTATCCAAGTCGATTTTACCCACTGGAGTAACTTTAGGTTTTATATCCTCAGGAACTTCCGTCTTTATTTCTTTTTTCTCAGGAACTATCTCTTCATCCTCCTCTTTAGGCTCATACCCCTCGATAGCTACTGTTTCTTTACTACGATCCTTATTTTTTCTATCTTGAAAGGACTGTTCAGCTTCTAACTTTAAGTTTTGATCTTTACTGAACTCTTTTATCAGCATTTCATAATGCTCTTGGCTAATTTTGGCGTTAGGGTTTTCTGTAACCTCCACACCTTTATTCCGTAAGAATTCTACCACAGTAGAAATACCTACATTCAAATTTCTTGTTACTCTATTTAATCTTATCGTCATATTCTAAAATTGTTCCTTAAATAAAACGGGGTTCTCACTCTTAATGCAAAATTCAACTAGACGACAAGTAGAATATCAAAACCTGACTGCCATCTAGCCTAAGACTTTACTGGTCCTCATCTTCAAACTCCGATTTCAAAATGCGTAATACTTCATCAATTGTTTCTTCTTCCAAGTCAGCTTCTTCAATCAGTCTTTCTCTAGGAGAGTTAAGTACCGCCTTAGCAGTATCAATACCAATTCCTTTAATGGCATCAATCACCCAAGAATCAATCTCTTCGCTAAACTCATCCAAGAAAATATCTTCCTCTTCAATTCCTTCTTCTAATTCGCGATAGACATCAATATTATAACCGGTTAATTCACTGGCTAGTTTAATATTAAATCCACCTCGTCCAATAGCAAGAGAAACCTCATCGGGTTGCAAATAAACTTCCACTTGACGTTCTTCTTCGTTTAAACGCATAGAAGTTATTTTTGCAGGACTTAATGCACGTTGAATAAACAGCTGAATGTTGGAGGTATAATTAATTACATCAATATTCTCATTGCGTAATTCTCTTACAATTCCATGAATTCTACTACCTTTTACACCCACACATGCTCCTACCGGATCAATACGATCGTCATAAGATTCAACAGCAATTTTTGCACGTTCGCCGGGTATGCGCGCCACTTTTTTTATTGTAATTAAACCGTCGTGAATCTCTGGTACTTCCAATTCAAAAAGTCGCTCCAAGAACACCGGTGATGTTCTTGATAAATAAATTTTAGGATTATTGTTCTGATTTTCCACACGAGCAACAATCGCACGTACTGCATCTCCCTTTCTGAAAAAATCACGAGGGATTTGCTCTGTTTTAGGCAACAATAACTCTGTACCTTCATCGTCCAAAAGAAGAATTTCTTTTTTCCAAATTTGATATACTTCGCCACTTACTATTGTTCCTACTTTTTCTATATATTTATTATATATACTGTCTTTTTCCAGCTCAAGAATTCTTGATGATAATGTTTGTCTCAAATTCAATATGGCCCTTCGTCCAAATTCCGCAAAATGAACTTCATCAGTAACATCTTCACCCACTTGATAAGAGGGATCAATTTTACGAGCTTCTGTTAATGAGATCTCTAAGTTAGGTGATTCTAGCTGATCATCTTCTACTACCTCTCTATTTCGCCATATCTCAAAATCTCCTTTATCCGGATTTACAATAACATCGTAATTCTCATCAGTGCCAAACATCTTCGTAATCACACTACGGAAAGATTCTTCCAGAACACTAACCATAGTCGCCTTGTCGATATTCTTCAGCTCATTAAACTCTGAAAATGTATCAATTAAATTGATTGTTTCCTCTTTTTTGGCCATAACCTCTATTTAAAACTAATTAGATATTTAGTATAGTTGACCTGATCAAAATTCAAGGTCAAATCTTCTTCTTTCTCTTGTGCACGTTTGGCACCTTCAGGCTTAAACTTTACAGTAGTAGATAAAACAATTTTTTCTTCGCTTACCTCTTTAAGTATACCTTTTAATTTCTGTCCACCTTTAATACCCACTTCAACTTCTTTTCCGATGTGGTTATAATACTGTTGAATCACCTTAAAAGGTTGACCAATGCCGGCAGAACCAACCTCCAATTCATAGTCTTCTTCTTCTCTATTGAGCTTAGACTCAATGAATCGACTTAAACTAACACAATCGTCAATCCAAACCCCTTCGGCGTGATCAATTTCAACGACAATTTTATTACTAGAAGTGATTGTTATTTCCACTAAAAAGTATTCTTTACCTTCTAGCCACTCTTCAACAATTTGATAGACAACTTCTTTCTTAATCATTCAGTTCTGTTATCTTATAATTTTTAGAATAAAAAAAGGAGCGTTAGCGCCCCTCAACCTTTTCATCCATTCAACGGTGCAAAGATAGATAATTTTATTTTTCTAAACAAGATATTATTATTCTTTTGTGAAAGAAAATCCTTTTAGTTTCTTTTACCTCAACTGTTTAGCTCAAATTTCACCAAAGAAAACCTTAGTTTTGTATAAATCATTCATAAATCTACCTCCTGCATCCTTTTTATTATCCCACTATACCTTATATTACAAAAGCAAACCCCATATAGATGTGAAAAAAGCAACTAAAACTCGATATATATCTTAATTATTACTAATTTAAATCTCAATTATATGTTATATAACACATAATGGGAAAAATATCGTATCTTTGCATTGTAATAATAGGAAAAAAGAGGATTTCTTCAAAACGTGAAGAAAGTAAAACAATGAAAACAATGAAAAAAGAAATTAATGAAATCAAAACGCTTGAATACCAAATCAAAAGATATCAAGCTATGGGCAATGGAGTTATGTGCCAAGCACTCCAAATAAGACTTAACCAACTAAGAGGTTGAGCCCCAAACCATGAAAAAGAACAAGTAAACACATAAATATTAAAAAGGAGGATATAAATTATATCCTCCTTTTTTTTGCTTTCATTCGTCGTATCTCTAGTGATTAATCTCTCAAATAAAACACCCCTTCTCAAAATAGACTAAACCCACATTTTAGCGGTCTAGGACCGAAGGCTTGTCGGTCTAGGACTGAAGGGCGTTCGGTCTAGGACCGAGGGGGTCGCGATCCTAGACCCACAAAAAAA
>CAZGUI010000065.1:0-14220 GCA_964528875.1 uncultured Bacteroides sp.
ATCTAAAACCTCTTCCCCACTTCTGCCTCAAAATGCCTTTATGTGAATCATTAACCTCTTCGAAGATAATCACCACTGATTATCAGCATATTGCATAATTATGGTACAAATATGATGCAAATACTACTACCCATTTAACAATTTGATGAAGTTAATAACACGTAGTATAAAACGATTAATATCCATCCTTTGTTGAATATGTTGTTTAGAATTTAATTAAACATCCGTGCAATATTTCCACTCTAATGCACTTAGACTCGTTTTATATAAATTCTATTAAATAGTTATCTACATAACTAACAACTTCTAGCAAATAAATTTTATATTCTCTAATTGTTGTTTCTGTAACTTGAGGGTTCACATCTTCATGAATAATCACATGTCTTCGATAAAGTATTTCGTTTAATTTGTCTTTATCAAAGGGGGCTGACATGAAAATATCCTCACCGTTTATTTGTTTAAATAGCTTTGTTAATTCTTTGTTCCCAGTTTTCCCCATCGGAAATTTTGTTTCGAACTTTAGCTCATTTCCTACTAAGTTTGTATCTGAACAAAAGCCTAGAGTATTCATGGAAATTTCTCGCACTTGTTCTAGCTTTGCTGTTGAAAAGCTAGAAGGGTTAGTTAGAGATTCATGAATTACCTTCTCCTTGGTATAAAGTCGTATAGAGTTTAAACGAAGATGTAAAGGAATCTGCTCATATCTTTTATTACTATTCTTTAGCTCATAATGAAATTCTTCTAAAATACTCTCTACAAATACTTGAAACTTGGTCACAATATGAACCACTGATAGTTTAAGAAATAATACTCTGTTCGATTCATTTCCTGAGTCCATCTCTTGCCCTGCAAAACTCAAAAGTATATTAACTTCATCTAGAGAGCTATCAAAATCATTGCTAGCATCAAAATTATATGACATCTTTCAACTCTTTAATCCATTTATTTATTCTATAATTAAGAATGTCTTTATCCGAAGTACGCAAAGAAATAGACGACTTAAATTCCTCATCACTCTCTAAAAGCGTTTTTAGGAGTTCTTTAATTTCCCCCCTCTTATCTTTTAGAGTTTCTAAATCTTCTAAAGCAAAGCTTATAAGAATAGAATCTGCCAATGACTTATTAGCTTTTCCTTTACTGGTAGATAAGTCTCTAAATGAGTCATCTATACCAAACACTTCTACAACTTTTTGTATTGTTTCGTTAAAAGTTTTTTTCCATGAAATAAGCGTTTCAGATCCTATACTTTTATTTTGAGCCATAAATTCATTTAAAAATGTAACCATTCGCCCCTTGTAGCCTTGTATATAATAATTTCCTGTTTCATTATCTTGTTTTAAATTATTAAATAAAGCAAAGAATCTAATAACAAATTCAACATCTAAAAATCTTGCATGTGGTTTTTTTAGATTTAAAATTTCTAATAAGGCTTTATTTTCTTGTACAATTTCTTTTGCAATATCATTAAAGTTACCACGATATAAACAGTTTCTTAATTCTTGGTAGTTTAGAGTTACCGCCCCTTTATTTAAGCGCATAAAAATATCATACTTTATATCTGGATGGCTATCCTTACGAATAACATTTGCTCTTAACTGTCCATTTTGCAAAAGACTTTTTGCCTTAGGTGGCAAATCTTTATATTTCAAATGCTTTAAGTCTGATATTATCTCCATCTTTTTCAAACTAAATTCATTATCAAAGTATCTCTTTAATGAGTTTAGCCTCTGTAAGCCGTCAACAACTAACCATTTACCATCTTCTTCTTCAGCTAGGTATATTGGAGGAATGGGCACATTCATAATAATAGATTCAATTAGCTGCGAAGCTTTATCATCTTTCCATACGTATTGGCGTTGAAATGGCACCTCAAGAATAATCTTTCCAGAGTTTATCATCGAAACAATGAATTCAATAGAGTAATCATAGGATGACGTACTTAAGTGTCGCTCATCTTTTGGAATATCTCCTAATTCTAATTCTTCATCTCTTCCAGTACTTTCAAATAATCCTTTAGTCATAATATATTGTTTTAAAATTGAGTCACGATATTTATTAAATCAGACAAAATATTTCTTTATTATAAATTCATACATAGTAATCTTGAACTTTATTACATAATATCCGGAGTTAGTATCACAAACTACTTAACCACCTATTCCCATCTTTTATAGGAGCTGCAACAATTACCTCAGGGGCTACAACTTCAAAATGCTTTCGTGCACATCTAATTTTATCTTGCTCAGATGGGCGAAGCTCACCAAAGATCTCTGTTCCTTTAGTCTCAACCACGAAATAGACTTTGTTTTCTATCCCTTTCACATATACAGCCCAGTCTGGATTATATGTTCCAAGTGGAGTATCTATCTTGAATGACGATGGCAATTTCATAAAGCAACTTACACGCTCATGATTATCCAATGTTTGGGCAAATCTTTGCTCCTCCTTTGAGTCAACTGCAAAGTAATCCACAACACATTTATTAGGAGTCTCTGCCACCAGATTGTTGAAGTATTGATCTACTTCATCATCTGCTGGTAACTCCATAACATACTCATCATCAATTCGAGTATATTTTAAGCCTGCCACCAATTCATGTTGCATTAGCCTTCTTATAGTATCACGAACCAATTCCATGTATAGTTGTGGATTATAGACTATTTTCCCTAACGTTGTACTACGTGATAGTATTTCAACTATGGTTTGACGTTTTAACCCTGTAGAATTTTGCAAGTAACGTATGATATCAGGAATGCGAATATTACCTTTATAACTCATATCGCCAAAGTCAGTTTTCACACCATCCTGATCAGAAACACCAGAATCTGAGTCTATCTTAATAGTAGCTCTTTCAATATTGTATATTATTTTTCCAACCTCTAATTCATTTAAGGCAGATATACATGTTATCTTAAATGCTTCAACATCAAAATCTACAGAATAAACACTCTTATGTTTTATTTTATTCCATAAAGCCTTAAAGTCATCAGAATATACTACCTGCTTATTTACTTTTACTTTTTGCTTAGCTTTATGTTTGGTTATTACTATTTTACTTGCAAGCTCTTCTATTCTTTTTGCAATCGCTTCAGTATATGGTATAAATACTTCAGATTTGGGAACCACAATCTCAGGATTCACCTTTATAGTATCCCTAAGCTTCTCTGTTGGTTTTGCTGCATCTTTTATCCCTTTAACTTTTGTCTCTTCAATATATTCTTCTGTTTTAAGATGAATATATAGCTCCTTAGCTAAAGGTTCGCCTAATACATGTCGAACACCATTATCCGCCATATAAGTTATGTTTTTGAACTTGTCTGGCGTTATGATATCAAACTGTACACCTTCATCCTCGCGTAGCTCATTCTGAAATCTTGAAACGAAATCACCAAATGTTTCATTAGCAGTAACAGTTAGAATATTTACACCTTTATCGTGTACACGCTCTCCATCTTGATTCACAGAAATACGCAGTCCCCTACCAATCTCTTGACGTAAGCGAATGTTCTTATCTTGTTTTACTTGAGGATCTTTCAGCATACATATCTGAAACACATTTGGATTGTCCCAACCCTCACGTAATGCCGAGTGTGAAAAGATAAATCGACAAGGCTCTGTTTCGCTAAGGAGAATCCCCTTACGCTTCATAATCTTATCATATGTCGATATATCATCGTTTGAATCACCCTTAGTATCTTTATAATTACCTTTATTATCCTCTGAGAAATAGCCGTCATGCAATTTGTTGACACTACCACCCCATACAGAAAATAACTTCTGATAGAATAAGTTTTCCTGAGTGAGTTTCAAAAATTCCTCTTCAAACATAATAGCATATTTCCCCATGCTATCTTCAGCTTGATAATCTCTGTAATTTACAACTCGGTCGATAAAAAAGAGTGACAAAACTTTTATGCCTTTATCGAGTAGTGTTAGTTGTTTCTCAAAATGAACTTTTATAGTCTCACGAATCATCATTCGCTTCAATTCATCATCAGAATACAACGAACTACTGGTTTTAACTCCACCAATATAAACATGTTCTTGTCCGTTTATCTCAATACCATTATCATCTATATTGGTCAACCGTAATCCTATATACTCAGGGTTACCTGTTACCTCGTGAAATAGAGAGTTATACTTTACCTTTCTAGAAGTACGAGATGATTTTCCATTCTTAATAATATTTAGTTCTAAGTCTGCCTCACGTTTCGCAGGGCTTGTAGAGTTCACCTTAATATACACTCCATTTAAGTCAGTATCTTCAAACACAGATACAACCTCAATTTGCTTTACTAAATCTTGATTATATGCATCTACAGCACCTAACTTATAAATAGGATTAGTTATCTGTCGATGAGTTGCGGAATAACGAAATATAGCCATTGGAGCCAATGAGCGAATGGCCTCTTTTGCTTTGTCTGTGTTGTCCACCGATTGCGGTTCATCAATAATGACTATAGGACGTGTCTCTGCTAACAAGTCAATAGGACGACGGCCAAATGTTTTTTCATTTTCTCGATGAATAACGTTTGCTTTATCTTCCTTATCTGGGTCTTTGAAGCTCCTATTAAACGCTGCAATATTAATAATCATTATTTCCAACGTATTTGATCTCGAATAAGATGAAACCTGTGGCAAATCCTGAGAATCATACGTAAAGTGGTTATATTTTATTCCATACAACTTCTGAAAATGATCTTGCAAATCTTTTAGCGAAGCATTTACACCCTCACGAATAGCCTTATTGGGAACAACAATTACAAACTTCTTAAAATTATATTCAATAAAAAGATTGATGATAGTTCTCAAATAAACATATGTCTTACCAGTTCCAGTCTCCATTTCAACTGTAAAATCTGGGATCTCCATTTGTGAAGAAACGTCTAAGCCCTGTTTCATTTGCACTGCTCTCAGATTGTCTAGTATCTTATTCTCCGAAATTGTTAAATGATTACCCTCACCAATAATTGTATTCGTATCATCTTCCTCACCAAAGAATTTATTTCCTCTACTTATTGTAAAAGGAGATGTAGACTTCTGTTGCCCATTGAACAAAGATATAGCACTTTTAACTGCCTCTCCTTGATAAGTCAGGTTAGGATTAAATTGTATTTTTGTTTCTTTATTTGTTTTCATTTTGTTTCTGTAAAAAAGAAATCTCTTAGCACCTAAGAGCCTTATTATAAAGCATATATTTATTATCCCCCTATTTTTCTTCCTGCATTTCTTTTTTATTTCTTTTTTTTATGCCACTTACTCTTTTATACTGTATGTTCTATTCTTAGTTGCTCCAGCAGTAGATATTTCTTCATCTACCATTGCGTATAATGCTCTCCTTAAATCTTTTAACTCCACACCTGATAGCCTTCCTAAAATCTCTCTAGCCGAACTATTGGGATGTATGCGTAAATCTTCTATTATTAATGCTTTTAGAGCATGGGGTTGAATAGTCTTTAATGTTGTCTTTAGATTTGATTTGGAGTTTCTTATCAATTCGGGATTAATATAAAAGTATGTACCTTTTCTTTCTCCACTACTTTTGATCAGCCCATCTTTTAAAAGTTTATCTACATAGCTCCTCAGTCTATCCTCTTGAGTTAGTTGTAGTGTTTTGGTTAGTTCCGTAGATAGTAGCTTTCGCTCTTTTGCTATTATTCCAAACGCAGTATATCCTTTTTGAGATAACTTATAGTTAGACAACACAAAGTCCAATAATGGTAGCAGCTCTTTATCTATAATCTCTTTAGACTGTGTCACCTTTACCTCCCCATAGTCAGACTCAATTACGGGTTGGTACTTAGCTTCCATTGCGTTTAATTCATACACCAGATCATAACCTGAACCCTCTCCCTCCATGAGGTTAAAAGCTTTCATTATCTCAATCATATTTGGATTTCGACGCACTTTCTTGTGAAGAATATTATTTGCAGTTACCGTTAAAGGCAATCCTCCAGGATTTGATATTTCAAGTCTATCTTGGTAAACTAAAATTGTTATATCCTGATGAATCGTGAAACTCTTATGCGCAAAAGCATTTACTAATAATTCTCGTAATACTTGTGGATTATAATGAGGTATTTCTTTTCTAAAAAGCCCTTCCGAAAACTCATAGGTATATTTCAGTTCTATTGCAGATTTCTCCACATCTAGTATAAGATCCTTAGGATTTCTAGTATTATCATACCACTCCTGCTTTCTTGTCTTCTTTTCCAGACTATCAAATACTATATACTGAACTGTTATTGGATAAGAAAGTCTTCCTCTCTGTTGTGCATTACCTAACCAAAGCACTCCTAAATGAGTTAAAACATCAGACTCTGTAGTAAGATGGTAGTGTTCTAATATCTCTAGGTCATCTTTTTCTTTTATAAAGTCAACAACCCTATCAGAGCCTTTTATATCTTTAATAAAGTTAGATATATTCTCTTCAGGCACATCACTAATTCTAATCTTTGTAGGAATTATTTCCCACTGATAAGTCCCTTTTTTCTCACTTAGTGTAATTATCTCTTCAGAACGTACAGGAACACACTGGTCACCTACTCTTTCATATATTTTACCATCTGAAGTAGTTGCAATTGATCTTAATGAGGGTGAAACGGTAATAGTAAAGTAGTTATCGCCCTTTTTATCAGAAAGAATTTCTGAATTGCTCAAAGCAACATTACTACACAATGAACGCAACCTAGTTACAGTCTTATTAATCTCATCATCAGTAACTATTTGCCCAGATGGAACTGCTTTAGACTTGTCCTCAAATCCTATATATATTATTCCACCTTGAGAATTAGCTAATGCCACACAAGTCTCAGAAAGAGATCTCAAACCTTTATCACCTGTACGAATCTTTTGGATGCTTTTGTATTCGGTCACCCTATTCTCTTCCCTCATAATGCCTTATATTATTTCAAAGTTAGTAATACCACGCTGTTTTAATAATTGCATTGCATTGGTCTTATCATTGTCAGAAGCGAAGCTTTCATCAGCAAATACGACCTTAAATTCACCAGATTGAATAAAATCAGGTTTTAGGTCAAGTATCTTACTTACGTGACTATATGTAATATTTTCAGCAAATGATGCAACCATCACACCATCACCAACTAAGTATGCACTTTTACCATCAATTTCTACTTCTTCTACATTTGTAGTTAGCTTCAGTCCAAGCTTTAGCATCACTTCATAAAGCAGGTCTAACTCTGTGCGACCATCTTTTAGAATTTCCATTGCTTTCTCAAACTCTAATGACAATGCCTCTTGCACCTCCTTCTCTGAAAGTCCCTCAACCTCTACATCCCAATTTTTAACGTTAGATCGGTCAAGCTTAAACACTTTAAATCCGACATCCAGTTTTGGTGTCTCCTCGGCAAACAATCCTTCATTTTTGCTCTTTTGCTCTTCAAGAATCTTTTTGCCTGCACGGCGAATACGTTCTTTAGCTATTTCAGGGATAGTCGTTGGCTTCCCTAGTTTCTCCAAGAATTTAAAAGCTTCGCTATCTTCAGGGGTTGGCTCTGGTAATTGCACACATATATATCTTCTATCGCCTCCATCTTCTGCATTGATTTGCATCACTGCATGTGCTGTTGTAGCACTACCGCTGAAGAAGTCTAATACAATAGAATCAGAGTTTGAACCAAGCTTTAGAACTCTATCAACTGTTCCTAAAGGTTTAGGCTTTGCAAAAACTCTTTTGTCAAAATCTAGGCTAATAAGTTCTTCACTACCTCTTTCGCTATTAATATCTTTAAATGCCCATGAGCTAGTAGGCTTTACAAGATTTCTACTTTTTAAATAGTCTTTCTCCATTATCCCCCAAACCTTACGATTTGGCATAAATTTAGGTAACAAATTAGATATGTTTTCCATCGCAGTATTCATAGCCCATCTCCAGTTACCTTCTTTTTCATCGTCTCGCTGTGGCTTTATTTGAATATAGCCATCAATTATTTTATCTTCATAGGACAATATAAGATCCGAGGTTGATTTATTAAAATAAAAATAATAAAAAAGATTTGGTCGATCTTCTCGTAAGTCATTTTCACCAGTCTTTCTCAAATCTATTTCTCTATATTTATCTCCATTAGCATCCATTTTATTATATCGCTTAATTATTTCTGCCGTTGGTTTGAATCCATGCCATTCTAATTGGGATATAGACTTTGCATATGCAACAATATACTCATGAGCAGTTGCTACATATTTGTCATCAGAACGACCTTTAGGATTATTGGTATTTGAAATAACTCCAATAAGATTATCTTCGCCAAATATTTCACCAGTTATGTTCTTTAGGTTAGAAATTTCATTTTCATCAATCGAGATAAAGATGACTCCATCATCTGTAAGCAGATTACGAGCTAGCTTTAATCGAGGATACATCATATTAAGCCAGTTGGTGTGATAACGCCCACTAGCTTCTGAGTTAACTGCATTGGTTGTATTGGTTTGATCTAGATAGTTCGATAGATTGTCCTTATAGTTATCTTTATAAACAAAGTCCTTACCAGTATTATATGGTGGATCTATATATATCATCTTAACTGCACCTAGATAAGAGTCCTGCAACAATTTAAGCACCTCTAGGTTATCCCCCTCTATATATAGGTTCTCTGTTGTATCCCAATCTAAGGACTCTTCAGGACAAGGACGCAAAGTGCCTGTGCTTCGCTTTTGTGCCTCAGCTATTGCTCTTCTTTTACCAGACCAATCGAAAGTAAATTTCTCTCCATATTTCTGGCGATACTCTGTATCATCTGTAGGTATAGCTGCTTCGCCAAGTAATATAGAAAGCTTTTCCATATCTACTTTGTGAGTTGGGTTATTTCCTTCCTTATCGGCAACTTCTGTTACTACTTCTGGGAATAATATTTTAATCTGCTCTATATAGTCCTCTATGAGGTTTCTGCTTTTTCCGTCCATTTGTTATACAATATTTTGAATCTTACTTTTTTACTTTATCTTAGTTTATATATCCTTTGTATGCATTTTCCAGGCCTTATATGCTTTCAAAATGCCATAAAGCCCATCTCAGAATTATTAATGAGCAAGGATTGTTCTATATAATATACATTGCCTATCGTGCAATAACTTCCTGTTACTTTTAAGGGAGTTCTTTTTATTTTATCCAAGTACTCTACACTTAAAGTAACTGCCTCTAGTTGGTTCTTATCAAAATTCATTTTATTATGCTCTCCCTCTGTAGCAAGTTCAATAAATATGCGTTTAGATTCACCAGCTTTAATACTAAACTTTTTATTTTGAAATTTAGTGAACATTTCCTTTGACGATGCATCTAATTCTTTATTAAAATCCTCATTTGTTGAAATATTGATATCATAGCAAATTGAATTTCCCACATTTGTTATTTCCAAATAATACGCTCCTTTGCTATACTCAATACTGGCATCCAAAAACCCTTGTCTTGATTCATCATTTTGTTTGATTATTAGATATGTGAGTATAATCATCCACAGTGAGGAGACACTACTAATATATGTAGCCCAAAATAACAACCAATCTTTTGGGTCACCAATAATTGAGGCACCAATATTAAGATTCAACACATAGTTAAGAACAATTGGCAATAATATTAATCCCAAAAGAATAAGCCACCAAAATCTTCGTATAAAACTCATACTAGTTTGTTTTGTCAGTTGCTGATTTATTAACCCAATTGAGATGCTCAACGTCAACAACCCTACCTCTAGGTAAGTTCTTTAACAATGTCCATTTTTCAATTAAGGGCTTGAATTTTTCTTCACCATATCCAACGGTGCAATTATAGAAGAGCCACAATAGTTCAATGTCAGTTAATTGAGCTCTGACAAAAGATGTATATTGATACTTATCTTCTTTAGAATAGGTGCTCTCATCAATATATTTAATTACTCTATATAAGCTCCTGAAGTATGAGCCTAAATTTGTAAGAGATTCATATGAGTTCATATAATACTCTTCAATATTATCACGAGTTGGAGATAACCTCAGTTCATTTCCGTTTTCATCAGTTTTTCCAGTTCCAAGAAATTGTAAGTTTTCATATTTAGACTCTAATGCAGAAAGCCCACTCTTTACACCCTCAGGACCAATACCTGATGGAGTATTTGAAACCTGCAATAATATCTTTTTCACTTCATGTAAGAGGTGAAAAAGAGTGCTTTCAAAACCTTGCTTTTGCATAGTAAGGTTCTGTTTTTGCAACTCCATAAACTGTTGTTTATTATTTTTTAAAGTGACAAATGTAGCAAATGCCATAACTGCTGTTGCTAATGCTCCAATAGCTCCCCAATCAAATTTAAACAAACTCCAATCCATGTCTATCTATTTAGTAATTGTTTAATCTGTTTTGCCAATTCCACTTTCTCCTTCAAAGATACTGACTTTTGATTAAGTAGCTTAGCTAGTCTATCAATTTCTTGTTGTATAGCCTTTTGTTCTTCAGTTTTCTTTTTTAGTATTTCAAAGTCATCTACTTCAATCTGTTCTATAATAATAGCATTATTCTCTTTGTATATTTGCCTATGAATGTGGGTGTATGCCTGTTTATAATCTAATGCAGGGATATTACCATAGCTAATATCATCTAAGAAACGTCTTTGAGGCTCAGTAAGTGAACTAAGTAATATCCAACTACTATAGTGGTATTCTTCAACAACAATTCTTCCTCTCTCGCTTTTATTTAGCCTCTTCAAGGCAGAGGAAAAAAGATATTTGTCATCAAGCTCAAAAATAATTAGTACTGGCGAAGGCAAGGTTTCTTGAATAATTTTAGACAATCGCGGTAATGACACTTCTTTCTTTAGCTCTACATAAAGAATAAGAATAGTATCATAATGTTCATCCGCAGAAACGACCACTTCCATAGGGTAGGTCTGTTTATTAAACACATACATCAAACGCACCTGTTCTACTCTTTCTGTAAGTAGGTCTCGCTCCGCTTTTACAAGCTCTCCTTGTAAAAACAATTTAGTTTTAGGTATCCGCTTATCATACGGCTCTATATTTCCTTTATATCCTAGCTTATTGAATATCTCCATTTACATAATCACTAAAAATGATACCAACTCATATTCACCATCAGTTATTTGAATATCTGAACTTTCACTACCAAACATAGACAGTCCACCTAATGAAAAAATATCACCACAATTATCATCTTCATGGTCTTTTATAAAATCAATAGCCTTAGCACAAAGCCTCTTCCAATGCTTCATATTCATCTGGTTGCTGCTTATCTTATTAAATGCAGTTACTAACTCTTTTATGGGCTGTTTCCGCCCCATGCATATAGATCTATAAATATCTAAAACTTGCTTTACTTGTTTTTCTGAAAAGCAAACATCACCTTCATCTGAAACATAAACCAAATAATATGGAGATAATGAGTTTCGAACTTTGTTAGAAGCCTCATCTATGCTCTTCAGGCAAAATATCACTCCTTTCTTTATCTCATTTTGCAACTGGTCGTTTTCATTTCGGCTAACGGCATAAATACCTGTAGGCATATCAGAGAGTGCAGTAGGATTCTTTTCCATGAAAGTTGTTAAGTCCATTCTAAAGTCATTTAACGTCAAATCAGTAATAGACACTCCTCCCGAAAGGTCTTCTATATCGAGTACTTCGCTTTTTAGTTGCTCTAATTGCTTTTTACGATAATCCAAATCACGCATATCGGGACTAGACTCTATAACATTCTCCTCTCCTGTAGCAGAAATATCAAGAAGCTTCATCCGACCTTTAACTCGTTGCTCTAAGTTTATGTATTCATCAAGTTCTATGGCAGGCCAAAAGTTCACCAACTGTATATAATCGTTTTTACTACCTATACGGTCGATACGTCCAAACCGCTGTATGATACGTACTGGATTCCAATGAATATCATAATTTATAAGATAATCACAATCTTGCAAATTTTGACCTTCTGATATACAATCGGTGGCAATCAATATATCTATTTCTGCACCCTCTTCTCCTCTTTCTTTTGATCGTGGAGAGAAGTTTATCAGCATTCCTGTAAAATCTTTTCGCTTTATAGGGAAATTTGTTTTAGGATCACTGGAGCCTGTTACTAATCCAGTATATATACCAAATTTAGACTTTGCCCACTCAGCTATATTGTCATATAAATAATTTGCAGTATCTGCAAAAGCAGTAAACACTATAACTTTCTTATTTCCAAAATTAAGTGGTTTCTCTATTTTATCTGTAATAAGTTGTTTAAGCATTAATATTTTCTCATCTCTCTCAGGCACAACCTCCTTTACAGCTTTAGAAATGCGTTGTAGTATTGATAAATCATATTTTAAATCTGACTTATAGCGAACTTTATCCATATCAGCAACCAATATTTTGGTTGTGTTACCGATCATCATTCCTTCAATTTCATCATCCTCCCAATATTCATCAGAGTCAAAATCACTAATTTTAAAACCTACATCTTGGCTGAACTTGTCTAACTCTAACTCTATCCCTTCCATCAAGTAAGTAATAGTACGATCAAATGCGTAAATAGAACTCTCTAGACGTTTCAGAAGATTTGTTTTCATCAGTGCTTTTAAGCTGAACTCTCTATCTACCTGTTTGAAACTACTCTTACCTTTTAGCTTAGTGTCGTATTTTTCAGCATAAAGGGGCTTAAGATCAGACAACACATATTCAAGAGGTGTATATACACACATATTCATTCTCATAATATCTTCGTTAATATCAGAGAATGAGGGAAACTCACCTTTTGCATCAATCTCACAACTTGGATTCTTGGGTTCAAGCCTTGTAGGAAACTTACCAATTTGCTCTAAGCCATAATATTTTTCAATATGCTTTCTTGAACGAGCAATGGTTAATGAATCTAGCAGTTTGAAATAATCCCAATCGAGATAATCTAGTAACATTTCGGTAGTTTGCTTTTCGTGAGGCAACTTATTCCAAAGGTTAAAAGCTCCTTGTGCCCTGCGAAGTGTGTTTGATACGCTCTCTATTTCAGCATTGAGTGCAAAAGCATTATCTTTTCCTTCTGAAATAAATGCTATCTGATTCTTTATGTCATTCAACTCTTTGTTTACAGGTGTGGCAGAAAGCATCAATACCTTTGTCTTTACTCCCTTCTGTATAATGTCTTTCATTAGCTTTTCATATCGGGTCATTTTATCTTTACCCGTTGAAGCATTACGAAAGTTATGAGATTCGTCAATAACAACTAAATCAAATGTATCCCAGTGAATATAGGCCAAGTCAACATCGCCAGAGTAACCACCTTCACGAGATAAGTCTGTATGATTAAGCAATGTATAGCTAAACAGCCTCTCTTCAGCAAAGGGATTTCTCTTATCATTTTGTTTATATACAAGCCAGTTGTCACGAAGTTTCTTTGGAGCTAGTACCAGCACCTTGTTGTTTCTAAGCTCATAGTATTTTATAATAGCTAACGCTTCAAATGTTTTACCTAAACCTACAGAGTCAGCAATGATGCACCCTCCAAATTTTTCTATCTTATTGATTGCCCCAATAACACCATCTTTCTGGAAATCATATAGTTTATTCCATATCATAGTTTCAGTTATACCTGTTCGCTTATCAATAATAGCCTCTTGATTTGCATCATCTAAAAAATTATCAAACAAATGACTAAGAGTAAAAAAGTATAGTAATTCAGGAGATTTGTCTTGATAAATATTTTTCAGTTCTTGCAACACCTCCTCTTTTATATCTTCAACCTGAGTTGTGTTATTCCAAACAGAATCAAATACCATCCTAAGGCTTTTTGATCTTTCAGCATCCTCTATCTTTTCATTGATATCAATACGCCCACCTTTTTCTAATACACCCACTCCTGTTGCATTAAAATCAGAATGAGTTATATAGTCAGAATTAAATCCATCACTTGAAATACTAAGCATCTTGCCATTTATCTTTTTGGATTTAACTCTCTTGACATTTACCTTCTTTTCTATCCACTTAGCAAACTCCCTTGCTATCCCTACATAGTCTAGATTGATCTTTAACTCACTCTCTTCTACAGTTTCAATACACTTACCAGATAGGTCGTATCTATTAGGGTTAATAATCAAATCAATATAATCCACTTTTGAAAGCTGATCCTTGATTTCATTATATGCAAACAAAGTAAAGTAGGAAGTCATTATTTTCAATTGACTTCCATCCTTTATATCTTCAGATAATATATCTTTTAATTGAGGAATATTCTTCATACTTTTT
>CAZGUI010000066.1:0-14100 GCA_964528875.1 uncultured Bacteroides sp.
CAAATAACTTTTTCATTGTGTGTCTAATTTTTAAGATTAATTAATTAATTTATTTGTTTCTAATTTTTATATGTTATACTAAGCGACTGTAAAAATGCGGAGAGAGTGGGATTCGAACCCACGATACACTTTTGGCGTATACCCGCTTTCCAGGCGAGCCTCTTCAGCCACTCGAGCACCTCTCCGGTTATATTCATCTGTGAATATAGTTGTTTTTCACAATATGACAAATGTATTCCTTTTTTTTCACTCAAGTACCTTCTTTTTTGAATATTCTGTGATTAATGTCCCGAAATTAATAAACTTTAAAAACTAATCAAAATTATTTGAGCTTTCTAAATAGCCTATTAGTGTTTTTTATGGTTATTAGCCCTAGTTCTTCGGGTGTCAGTGAGTAAATCTCTGCTAATTTTATGAGAGTATGAACAATATATGAAGGTTCATTTCTTTTTCCTCTCATCGGAGTTGGAGCTAAATAGGGAGCGTCGGTCTCAAGTAATAATCTTTCTTGAGGGATCATTGGTATAAGTTTTGCTAAAGAAGAATTTTTGAATGTTGAAATTCCATTTATTCCAACAAAAAAACGCTCATAGCTAAGTGCTTTTATTAGCTCCTCTTTGGTTCCTGTAAAACTGTGAAAAACGCCAGTTATTGCATTTTCTTCAAAAGTATCTAAGATGGAAAAAACTTCGCTGAAAGCATCTCTACAATGGATTACCACAGGTAGACTATACGTTTTAGCCCAGTTTAGTTGTTCCTTGAATACGTCTTTTTGCTCTTTTAGGTATGATTGATCCCAATACAAATCCATTCCTATTTCACCAATACCTATATATCGTTTAGTGTTACGATCTAGTTCTCTTTTTATATTGTCTAGCTTCTCTTGATAATCTTCTTTTACCGATGTAGGATGTAGTCCCATAAGCGGAAAACAATAGCTGCTCCATTGATTGCAGACATTAAGTAGTTGTGATATTGTAGTATCATCAATGTTGGGCAGTACAATTTTTTCAACTCCTACATTTTGTGCTCTACATATTACATCAGTTATATCCTCCTCGAATTGTTTTAGATATATATGTGAGTGCGAATCAATAACCTTCATTCTTTATCAAGTTTTGCTGTTTTTTTCTTTCTGTAGTAATATACTACACCAAATTTTTGGCAACTGATAATGCTTTCTTCTTTAGGGAGATTTTTGTGTTTTTCCTCAATGGCATCCCATATATTTAAGATAATGGCATCTATCGTAGGAATATGCTCAGCAAGTTGATTTAAGCTCTGTTGTGTTATACGTTGTAGATTCTTTTGTATTGTATAGGTTTCTTCAAATATATTAAATAACACCTTAACTTTAGCTATAGTTGGGTTATAGATGGGTGTACCTCCTTCTAACATTCGTAATTCTTCACCTCCAATTATTTTTCTTCCCCATTGAAGAAGAGCTGATTCTGAACTTAAATCCGGTAGTGTGTGGGTGTCTTCTTCCAGGCCATACAATGATTTTAATGAGGCTTTAATTTCCTCACGAATAACTGATAGATTTAATACTTGGATAAAGTGAGAAACGTATAATCGGGCTTTTTTAGCGTTTTCTTGATGCTTTCGGTTTGCTTGCGCCTGATTGGTTAAGCATTGATTATAATATTCAATTGCACTTCTGAATAGACGATACTTACTTTCTGCTTCTCTTAAAAGCTCTGTAGGAAAAGGAATGTCATTGTATGGGATTGCTTTCCCCATTTCAATGGCTTTTCTTAAGGCTCTTAATCGTGCTTGGTTTGTGTTTGGTAGTCGTCTGTAGGGCATATCACACTTCTCTATCTATCAGTTCATTAATGGTTGCTAGTAAAACCTTTTTGCTTTCCTGAGCTAAGTTTACTTTTTCCAGATTTGCTAAGGCTTGTTGGTGTAGAGATTTAATTTTCTCTTCAACTAGGCTTTTTATAGATAATTCATTATAAAGATTGGTTATGGCTTCTATTTTTTCTTGTGGATTAAAATTATCCAACCCCATCCAGTATAAGAGTGTTTCTTTTTGTTTTGTATCTGCTTTCTCTAAAGCTTTGATCAATAGATAAGTCTTTTTATTGCATACAATGTCTCCACCTATATTTTTCCCAAATAATTCGATGTTTCCATAGACATCTAATAAGTCATCCTTCAATTGAAAGGCTAAGCCGGTATATAGTCCTACATGATATAATGAATCTTGATCTTCTTTTGTTGCTCCTGCTAGAATAGCTCCAATTTTCATGCTTCCGGCCAAAAGAACAGAGGTCTTGAGTTTTATCATTTCAAGATACTCTTCAGCTTTAACGTCAGTTCTATTTTCGAACTCCATATCATACTGTTGTCCTTCGCAAATCTCCATTGCCAGTTTCGAAAATAGGGGTAAAATGGATGGAAGAGTGTCCTCTTTCGATTGACTAATTAGTTGATAAGATAAAATAAGCATTGCATCACCCGATAAGATAGCTGTATTGTCGTCCCATACCTTGTGGACGGTTGCTTTACCTCTTCTTTTGTCAGCATTGTCCATTAAGTCGTCATGCAGAAGAGTAAAGTTGTGATAAGTTTCAATCGCAATAGCTGCATCTAGTGCTTTATCAACATCTTCTTTGAACATGTTGTAGGTAAGAAGCATCAGTAAAGGGCGAATTCTTTTTCCCCCCATTGATAAAACATAAGAAATAGGGTTATATAATCCACTAGGTTCAATGTCTAATGGTATTAAATCAATGGCTTGATTTATTTTATCTGTTAATTCTTTTGTGCTATACATCGTTTGTAAAATAAAAAAGGCTGCTACTCATTTATAACTGAGCTTAGCAACCTTTTTCAATATGTTAATCGGTTATAAAATATTACTGAAGTCTAAACATTACAGGAAGAGTGTATTTAACACGTACCGCTTTTCCTCTTTGTTTTCCTGCTTTCCATTTAGGCATTGAGTTGATAACTCGTAAAGCCTCTTTGTCCAAGAATGGATCCACACTACGAACTACAACTGCATCAACAATACTACCATCACTATTTACCACAAACTGAACAATAACACGTCCTTGTGTGCCATTCTCTTGTGCAATGGTTGGGTATCTAATGCTGTTACTTAAGAATTTCATCATCTCTGCAGGGCCACCTGGGAATTCAGGCATTTCTTCTACTACCTCGAAAATTTCTTCTTCCTTAGGCTCTTCCACTACTTCTACTGCTACAGGAACATATTTTACCTGAACACGTTCACCTGTTTCTTCTGAAGATGCTAAACGTACATCTGCTACGTCTTTGTCATCTTCCACAATGTTTAGCACTTCTGCTACTTGTGGTGCTTCTTCAATCACTTCAGGTGGGGGAGGAGGTGCTTGTTCGGGCTGTTGTGTAATGGGGATAATTTCTTCTTCAAAGACTAAGTCCGCAATACCTTGACTTGTATCAATTACGATATCACGTTGTGTCCACTCAAATGCTACGAACATTAAAGCGAGAACGATAACGTAACCAACCAGCAGCCAAGTCGATTTTTTGTTTTCCAAGTCAGCCTTGGGCGTTTTCTTAATTTCCATAATATCTATAATATAATTTTAACGTGTGCTATTCATTTAATGCAAATATAATACATTCTTGGTATAAACATTATTTTTTACAAAACTTTTTCCCTGCACTGATTCCCTTTTTTGTTTTTTTAATCTTTGAAATCTGATTAGTCATTATTTTATAAAATTCAACTTTACACTCTGTAAAATAGACTATCTTTGAAAAAAGATTAAACTTTTATGAAAAAAATAATTATTGCAATTGATGGATTGTCTTCTTGTGGAAAAAGCACAATGGCTAGACAACTAGCAGAACAAATTGGTTATATATATATTGATACAGGTGCTATGTATCGGGCTGTTACATTATATAGTCTTGATAATAATCTTATAATTAATGATGTGATAGATCAGACGAGGCTGAAAAATGCCATAGCTGATTTGGTCATTGAATTTAAAATAAATGAACTGACTTCTCTTCCTGAGACCTATTTAAATGGTGTAAATGTAGAAAAAGAGATTCGATCCATGCGTGTATCGGAGTATGTTAGTCAAATAGCTGTGTTAGATTTTGTTAGAGAAGCTATGGTGGCACAACAACAAGCCATGGGAGACAAGAAAGGAATTGTAATGGATGGCAGAGACATTGGTACAACTGTTTTTCCTGAGGCTGAATTGAAAATATTTGTACAAGCTTCTGCTGAAGTTCGGGCAAAAAGACGATTTGATGAACTAAAAGATAAACATATAACAGCCGATTATGATCAAATTTTAGCTAATGTAACCCAGAGAGATCACATTGATATGAATCGTGAGGTTAGTCCATTGCGTGCTGCAGATGATGCTCTTATTCTCGATAACAGTGATTTAACAATTGAAGAACAAAACCGTTGGTTACTCAATAGATACAACGAGGTGTTATCTATTTAATATTATAATTGTATGGCAAGTATTGAAATTGATAAAAGATCCGGCTTCTGTTTTGGTGTGGTTACGGCCATCCGAAAAGCTGAGGAGATTTTGTCTAAAGAGAAAAAACTCTATTGCCTTGGAGATATAGTTCATAATAATAAAGAGGTGGATCGGCTCAAAAAAATGGGTCTTATAACTATTAATCATGATGAGTTTAAGCAATTAAAAAACACAAAAGTACTTTTGCGTGCGCACGGGGAGCCTCCGGAAACTTATCAGATTGCAAAACAGAATAACATTGAAATTATAGACGCTACTTGCCCTGTTGTTCTTCAGTTGCAGAAAAAAATAGAGAAAGAGCATGAAGAACAAGAGGTGGAAGATAAACAAATTGTGATTTTTGGGAAGAATGGACACGCAGAGGTGCTTGGATTAGTTGGTCAGACTAAGGGAGAGGCTATTGTTATTGAAAACTTGGAAGAAGCTAAGAAGTTGGATTTTTCTAAAAATACCTATCTTTATTCTCAGACTACTAAATCATTGGATGAGTTCAAGGAGATAGTGGGATATATTGAAAAAGAAAAATCGCTCCATGCTACCTTTGAATATCACGATACCATTTGTCGGCAAGTAGCCAATCGAATTCCAAACATTAAAGCTTTTGCTGCCTCACACGATTTAGTGTTTTTTGTTAGCGGGAAAAAAAGCTCAAATGGAAAGATTCTATTTTCTGAATGTAAAAAAGTGAATCCTAATTCTTATTTTATTGATAGTGCTGAATCAATAGAGAAAGAGCTACTTCAAGGGGCTCAATCTATTGGTATTTGCGGAGCCACTTCTACCCCTAAGTGGTTGATGGAGGAGGTTTATCAAGAAATTGAGCGATTAGTAAAATAATTATAAAGAAAACCACTCTTTTGAAAACCTTTTTCTGGAAAAATATCTCACCTCTCTTTCTTTAAGAAGAAGAGGTGTTTTTTATCTGTTTTATAGCAAACCCAAAAGTCGTTTCTACACCGTATACCCCATTCGTTTGTCGGTCCTAGACCTAACGCCCCTCGGTCCTAGACCGAGCACCCTTCAGTCCTAGACCGACAGGTCTTCGGTCCTAGACCTATATAATAGTTGCTCTTTTTACTTCACTGAAAAAATGTCTTTTTATTAGTAAATAGCTTTTTATTAGATTGAACATAATATTAAAAAAGTAGACGAGATCTGATTGGTTAGTGAGTATAATTTTTGGTAAATGCTTTTTTGGAAGTGAAGTGTCTAAAAACTGCGCATAGCTACTTTAAAAGGTGTTATTTGTTTGATTTATTGTAAGGAAATACTCTTTTGTTGAGGTATTGAAATGCTTTGTTATTTTTAACCTTAAAAATTAATTGCGATTGTCTTTTTTATTATCTTTGTTCTCAATCATAACAAATAGGTAAAAAATGAGAAATGTTAGTTGTGTGGGTATTTTGACTTCAGGAGGTGATGCCCCTGGAATGAATGCTGCAATTCGTGCAGTAACCCGTTCTGCCATCTATAACGGTCTTCAAGTGAAAGGTATTTATAGAGGTTATAGAGGTCTAATAACAGGAGAGATAAAAGAATTCAAGAGTCAGAATGTTAGTAATATTATTCAGTTGGGAGGAACCATATTAAAAACGGCTCGTTCCAAAGAGTTTTCTACACCAGAGGGAAGAAAAATAGCTTATCAAAACATTCAAAATGAAGGGATTGATGCTTTGGTTGTTATTGGTGGTGATGGATCTTTAAATGGTGCTACACAATTTGCAAGAGAATATGATATACCTTGTATTGGTATTCCAGGGACTATAGATAATGATTTGTATGGTACAGATAGTACAATCGGTTATGATACCGCATTAAATACTATTTTAGAATCGGTCGATAAAATCAGAGATACCGCTACCTCTCATGAACGACTATTCTTTATTGAAGTTATGGGACGTGATGCCGGTTTTTTAGCTTTAAATGGAGCCATTGCTTCAGGAGCTGAAGCTGCAATTATTCCGGAAATGTCTACTGAAGAAGATCAATTAGCTGAGTTCATTCAAAGTGGTTTTAGAAAATCAAAAAACAGTAGTATTGTACTTGTAGCGGAGAGTGAACTTACCGGTGGAGCAATGCACTATGCAGAGAGGGTAAAGAATGAATATCCTCAGTACGATGTGAGAGTAACTATTTTAGGTCATATTCAAAGAGGGGGAAGTCCCACTGCTTATGATCGTATTCTAGCCAGTCGGTTAGGTGCAGCAGCCATAGATTCTCTTTTAGAGGGGCAGCGTAACATTATGATTGGGGTTGAAAACGATGAGATTGTTTATGTACCACTTACACGTGCAACAAAAAACCAAAAACGTGTATCTAGTGATCGCATTAACTTATTGAAAGTTCTTTCTGTTTAATTTTACTTCAGTTAGAATATTGAATCTCCCTAATGCTAAAGGGGGATTCTCAAGTTCTTCATTCGCTCTTTTTCTTAGTAAAGTCTGTTTATTGCGATTTTGTTCCTCACCGTCTTAATAGGCAGTTAGTAAAACTTAAGTGTTAACCACTCGAAGCAAATCCTTGTATTCTTTGTGTATTTGCTTATATATTACAATAATAAGTAGCATGTTCACTACAAAAATTATATTTATACTTCTAATTTATACACTAGTAATAGCTGTAATAGCCTTTTTATTAGCACAATATTTTTTTAAGATAAAGTTTAAGGAAACCTTTTTGGATAAAGAAAAAGAGATGAGCTTGTCTAATATAAAGCGTAGCCCTGATTGTAGTGAAAAAGAACAGCAAAAAGAAAAGAAGAAACAAACGGTTCTTATTTTAGAGCCCGATGTATCCATTGAAAGAGCTCTAAATAACTATTTAAATAATGATTACATTATTTATTCATATTCTAAAGTTAAAGAGTTCTTACAATCTCTTTCTGAAAATACAGCTCCTGATATCATTGTTTTAGATGTACCTCCTTGTGAAGACGTTAAGGCTCTTTTTAATAAAATGAAAGAGATTTTGAAATCTGTTACTCCTCCTGTGATACAGCTAATTTGTAAAAATTGGAAGCTAGGTGAGTTCAATAAGTTTGCAGATTTATATATAGAAAAACCTTTTAGTGTTTATGAGTTAAAAAAAGGAATTGAAGGGTTATTAATATATGGAGATTTTCCTTCGTCGGTTTCGTTAGATCAGTCCAGTCAAACCAATCAAGTTGCAATTGAATTTAATTCAGATTGTTTGAACTGTATCAATAATATGGACTGGCGTTTTATAGAAGATGTGAAAATGCACGTCGAAAAGAATATGAGTAATAGTGACTTTACCATTGATGTATTGTGCTCACTATTAAGTATGAGCCGTTCCAGTTTTTATACTAAAATAAAACACTTAACAGGTGAAGCTCCGGCAGATTATGTTCGTTCACTGAAAATACAAAAAGCAGCTGAATTGCTCGGTGAAGATAAGCTGAATATCAATGAAATAGCAGAGGCTACAGGATTTAATGATGCTAAGTATTTTAGGGAAGTATTTAAAAAACATTATAACATGAATCCGTCAGAGTACAAAAAGGAGGTTCAACAGTGAGACTTTATTGGGAGTTTTTTATTACTTTTTTAAAAATTGGGATGTTTACTATTGGAGGTGGATATGCCATGATACCCCTTATTGAAGATGAAATAATTAATAAAAGACAATGGTTGAGTAAAGAAGACTTTATTGACTTGCTAGCTATTTCACAATCTGCTCCCGGAGTTTTTGCTGTTAATATATCTATATTTATTGGCTATAAGCTTAAAAAAATACCCGGTGCGTTGGCCACTACATTAGGTAGCGTACTACCTTCATTCTTTATTATATTAGTTATTGCTATCTATCTACAAGATTTCAAAGATTATGAAATGGTTGAGAAAGCATTTAAAGGTATCCGTCCCGGTGTAGTTGCTTTAATAGCAGCTCCCACCTTTAATATGGCTAAATCAATCAATATCAATCGCTATAACCTTTGGATACCGGTAGTTTCTGCTTTATTGATTTGGTTACTCGGGTTTTCTCCAATAGGAATTATTTTAATTGCCGGAATAAGTGGTTTCTTTTGGGGTAAATGGAAAAAGAAACACGATTCAACTTCTAACGATAGAAATTAATTACAATGTTATACTTACAACTATTCTATGCTTTTTTTAAGATAGGGCTTTTTGGCTTTGGTGGAGGCTATGCTATGCTATCACTAATTCAAGGTGAGGTTGTGGTGCGACACGATTGGTTAACTCAACAGGAATTTACTGATATTGTAGCCATTAGTCAAATGACTCCAGGTCCTATTGGCATCAATACAGCTACATATGTAGGATATACAGCGACACAAAGCATTTGGGGGTCAGTTATAGCGACATTTGCTGTGGTTTTACCTTCGTTTATTTTGATGATAATTATTAGTCGTTTCTTTTTGAAGTATAGTAATCATCCTGTGATAGAATCGGTATTCAAAGGCTTGCGACCTGCTGTAGTAGGGTTGATTGCCTCTGCTGCTTTATTATTGATGAATAAAGAAAATTTTAATTCTCCCAATGAAGATATCTATAACTTTGTAATCAGTATAGTTCTGTTTATTGCTGTTTTTATTGGTACACTTCGGTTTAGAATTAACCCCATACTTTTAATCATTGGTTGTGCTGTAATAGGTATGATAGTCTATTAAAAAAAGGAATAGAGTGAGTCTTATAATAGACATCCCTATTCCTTTGTTTTTAATCAGTTAAACCGATTAAAGCTTTACTTTTATCTTTTTGCTTTTCGATTCATTTTGTAATCGATCCAATGCAGTAACTACGTATTGGTAACGAGTTTTCCCATCTTTGTAGGGTAATGGGAAAAAAGTATTTCTGGTAATCCCCACTATGTTTTCGGGATTCTCCAAGTCAATTTTTTCTTTGGATTCAAAACGATAGACAACGTATTGTGTTGCTTTATCCATTGCTTTTTTAGCTGTCGGCTCTTTCCAGAAAAGGATGTACCCGTCCGATGTCCAAATGGCTTTCATACTCTTGACCTTTTTGGGAGGTGTTTTGTCTATGAATGAAAACGACGGCATTAAGGCCGGATATTTATGGTAGGTTGAAGTTAAAGCATCTTTATAGTGTGCTGTGTTGTCAATTACATGGCTAGCTGGCCATTGACAACTTCCTTGAATCGTTTGATAACTTCGTTGAATTTTCATTTTCAGAGGCAATTGGTTACTTGCCGGATTTTTAGGGTCAGCATTTTGTACAGTATTCATAATGGAATGACCAATAAAGAGAGGTCTGTTAGTCGCATTTTTAGCCCACCAGTCAACAACTTTAGCATAATCTGCAGCAGGATGTCCCACGTGCCAGTAAACTTGAGGAATAGTATAATCTACCCACCCTTTTTTCACCCAAAGTAAAATGTCTGCATATAAATCATCATAATTCTGTAATGCACGGGTATCACTGCCATGAGCATACGTTCTTTGGTTGCGATAAACACCAAAGGGACTGACTCCAAATTTCACCCAAGGTTTAGTTTCTCTTACGGTTTTATGAATTTGTTCAATCAATAAGTTTACATTATTTCTTCTCCAATCTCCACGGTCTTTAAATGATCCTCCCAAGAGAGCAAAACTATGATCGTCGGGAAACTCTAATCCTTGTGTGGGGTAAGGGTAGAAGTAATCATCCATATGAATAGCATCTACATCGTAGCGATTAATAATATCTTTTACAATGGTGATGATATGCTCTCTGCTTTCCGGTAAAGCAGGGTCAAAAAATAGTTGGTTACCGTATTGAACAAATCGCTCGGGATGGCGATGGTAAATGTGTGATGGGTCTAGAGGGGTTGCCATAGACGACTTTACACGGTATGGATTAATCCATGCGTGAAACTCCATGTTTCGTTTATGACACTCCTCAATCATAAATTCCATAGGGTCCCAAAGAGGGTAGGGAGCTTTTCCCTGAACACCTGTTAAGTGGCGACTCCAAGGTTCAATACTCGATTGATATAGTGCATCGGCTTCCGGGCGAACTTGAAAAATGATGGCATTCATACCCGCTTCTTCCAAAGCATTTAATTGATTGATTAAGTTTTTCTTCATCTCCTCAGTTCCCATACCTCGGAACTGACCATTAACTGCCTGAATCCAGGCACCACGAAACTCTCTTTTGGGATGAAAAGTTTCTATTTGTGCATAAAGAGTGACAGAGGATAAAAATAAAAACAAAAACAAGCCGTTAAGTCTTCTAAATAATAGGTTCATAGTTAATGATCTGTTTTAATATTCTGTTTTGATAGAACACAAAGATAGGTTTTATAAGAAAAACAATCTCTCTTTTGTTTTATTTTTTAGTGCATTCGTTAAATGGTAGCTAAAAGAGGATAGAAGTAATTGTAGCACAATATTATTCACTAACTTTGTAGATTGAAAAAAATAAAAGATGACAAATCAATATATTCATATTAAGGGAGCTAGGGAGAATAACTTGAAAAACATTGAACTCAAGATTCCTCGCAACAAACTGATTGTTATTACCGGACTTTCAGGATCGGGGAAAAGTTCTTTGGCTTTTGATACGTTGTATGCAGAAGGTCAACGCAGATACGTTGAGAGCCTTTCTAGTTATGCTCGTCAGTTCTTAGGGCGAATGAGTAAACCGGAATGTGATTTTATTAAGGGAATACCCCCGGCCATAGCTATTGAACAGAAGGTTATTACTAGAAACCCAAGGTCAACAGTCGGAACTTCTACTGAAATTTATGAATACTTACGACTTCTTTTTGCTCGTGTAGGTAAAACTTTTAGTCCAATTAGTGGAGAAGAAGTAAAGAAACACTCTGTGGAGGATATCATACAATGTATGCTTTCTTATCCTAAAGGAACAAGATATACCATCCTTTCACCTGTGATTTTAGTAAGAGGAAGAACCCTCAAAGAACAAATGGAGATAGACCTGAAGCAAGGGTTTAGTCGTGTGGAGGTTAATGGTGAAATTGTTCGGATTGATGAATACAAACCAAAAGAAGAGGATGAAGTCTTTATTCTGATTGATCGTCTAGTTACTGATGATACGAAAGTAGCTATTAGTCGAATGACAGACTCAGTGGAAACAGCATTATATGAGGGAGATGGGGCTTGCTACTTACGATTTTATTTGGAAGATGGTAGAACAAAAAGACATTCTTTCAGTAATTTATTTACTGCCGATGGTATGACTTTTGAAGAACCTACCGATCAGATGTTCTCTTTTAATTCTCCGGCAGGAGCTTGTCCTCAGTGTGAAGGCTTTGGCAGCATCATTGGCATAGATGAGCATTTAGTGATACCCGATCGTTCGTTGTCGGTTTATGATGGAGCTGTTATGTGTTGGAGAGGAGACGTTATGGGGAAATGGAAAGAGCAGTTGATTCATAATGCTGAGAAGTTTGACTTTCCCATCTTTACACCTTATTATGAGTTAACCAAAGAGCAACGAAAAGTGTTGTGGACCGGTAATCAATATTTCAAAGGAATAAACGATTTCTTTGAAATGGTGAAAGAGAACCAATATAAAATTCAATATCGAGTAATGCTTTCACGTTATCGGGGAAAGACCATCTGTCCGGAATGTGAAGGAACTCGTCTTAAACCAGAGGCCAGTTATGTTAAAGTAGGAGGTAACAGCATTACCGATTTGGTCAATTTACCGATCACTGAACTGCAGCAGTTCTTTCAGACACTTAGACTTGATGAACATCAAACTCAAATAGCAAAACGTATATTATTGGAAATCAATAATCGGATTCAATTTTTATTAGATGTAGGCCTGGGATATCTTACCTTGAACCGATTAAGTAATTCTCTTTCGGGTGGAGAAAGTCAACGAATCAATCTGGCGACATCGTTGGGCAGTAGTTTAGTCGGCAGTTTATATATTTTGGATGAACCCAGTATTGGTTTACACAGTAGAGATACCGATCGTTTGATTCAAGTGCTTAAACAATTACAACAATTGGGGAATACCGTTATCATTGTTGAACACGATGAAGAGATTATAAGAGCTGCGGATTATATTATAGATATTGGTCCTGAAGCCGGTCGTTTAGGTGGTGAGGTTGTTTATGAGGGTGATATGAAAGACCTGAAAAAGGGTAGTAAAAGTCACACTGTTCGTTACTTATTAAATGAAGAGAAAATAGAAGTTCCTTCCATTCGTCGTCCTTGGAACAATTATATTGAGATTCAAGGGGCACGAGAAAATAACCTGAAAGGAATCAATGTGAAGTTTCCTATGAATATTCTAGCTGTTGTAACTGGTGTTTCGGGTTCAGGAAAAAGTACTTTAGTTCGAGATATTTTTTATAATGCACTGAAACGTGAATTAGATGAAGGAAAAGAGCGTCCCGGAGAGTTCACAGCCATGAAAGGAGATGTTAAGGAATTACATCATGTAGAGTTTGTAGATCAGAATCCAATTGGTCGATCTTCTCGTTCTAATCCTGTAACTTATATCAAGGCTTATGATGAAATCCGTAAGTTATGGTCTGAGCAGCCTTTGGCTAAACAAATGGGATATAAGCCCGGTTACTTTAGTTTTAATACCGATGGTGGGCGTTGTGAAGAGTGCAAAGGGGATGGAACCATTACGGTAGAGATGCAGTTTATGGCGGATTTGACTTTAATTTGTGAGTCGTGTCATGGAAAGCGCTTTAAAACAGAAACGTTAGAGGTAGAATATCATGGACAGAGTATTTATGATGTATTGAATATGACGGTAAATCAAGCCATCGAGTTTTTTACAGCCCATAAACAGGATAAAATCATAAAAAAACTCATTCCATTGCAAGAGGTTGGACTTGGTTACATCAAATTAGGACAATCTTCTTCTACTTTATCTGGTGGGGAAAATCAGCGTGTGAAGTTGGCTTATTATTTGAGTCAAGAGAAAGCTAATCCCACTTTATTTATTTTTGATGAACCTACCACTGGACTTCATTTTCATGACATCAATAAACTGCTGACTGCCTTCAATGCTTTGATTGATAGAGGTCACTCTATACTTGTGATTGAACATAATTTAGAGGTGATTAAGTCTGCAGATTATATCATCGATTTAGGTCCCGATGGAGGAGATAAAGGAGGAGAGTTGGTAGTGTGCGGTACACCCGAAGAGGTGGCACAATGTGAGCAAAGTTTTACCGGTTCTTTTTTGAAAGAGAAGCTACAATAGATATACAATAAAATAAAAAAAGCTCAGGAAAATTATTTCTTGAGCTTTTTTGTTTTATTACTACTTTTCTTTTTAGAAGTAAAGTCCAATTCCTATTTTAAATCCTAATTCAGAATAATCACTATCCTTAAAGCTCTGGTTGTAGTATAATGCAGGTTCAATAGTTACATTTTTGGCAACAAAGAAGGCATAACCTGCTTGTACTTTTAATCCAAAATCGGTGATATTATCTAAGTATTTAAAGTCATAGCGAGTAGCATTTAAACCAGCACCTAAATAAATACCTATTTTGTCAAAGTAATAACGGCCACCAACACCAATCTGATATGCATCAATAGGACTTGTCCATTCAGCAGCACCTTCTACTAATAAAGCTACATTGTCCACAATGAAAGCTCCACCTTCTACTCCGA
>CAZGUI010000067.1:0-13493 GCA_964528875.1 uncultured Bacteroides sp.
TAGATATAAAGTCTAAGGATGTACTGAAGAATGCAATCAATGAGTTCGAAGGAACCGTTGTAGTGGTGAGTCACGACCGTGATTTTCTAGATGGTTTGGTGTCTAAGGTGTATGAATTTGGGAATCAAAAAGTAAAAGAGCACTTAGGAGGTATCTATGACTTTTTACAGAGCAAGCGAATAGAGAACCTGAATGAATTGCAACGTGAGGAAGACTCTAAGCAGAACAAGGAAGCTAGTGAGGAGATTTCTTCTCAAACTAAACTTAGTTATGAGGAACAAAAAAAATATAGCCGTCAGGTTAGACGTTTGGAACGTGAAGTGGAAGATCTAGAGAAAAAAATGAATTCCTTAGGTGCTGAAATAGTGGAAATAGAGAAACAAATGACAACACCCGAGGGCGCTTCGGATGTCGCTTTGTTTATGAAATATGAGGAATTAAAAAAAGAGCAGCATACTGCTGAGGAAAAGTGGGAGCTCTCCTTCTTGGAACTCTCGGAAATTAAAGAGAACTAATCAAATAAAATATGAAACTTAAAATTTATTTACCCGTGTTAGCTTTTGGATTAATGACTACAGGTTGCAATTCTAAAAAAGAAGCAGCTTATACTTCAGGTATTCACTTAGAAAACCTAGATACAACTGCATTGCCCGGAACAAGCTTTTATCAGTACGCTTGTGGTGGCTGGATGAAAAATAATCCGTTGACTGATGAATATTCCCGATTTGGGTCTTTCGACTTTTTAGCAGAGAACAATAGAGAACAATTACATCAATTGATTACCGACTTGGCGCAGAAAGATCAGCCTCAAGGTAGCATTGCACAAAAAGTAGGTGGTTTGTATAACATCGCAATGAATGAGGATCAATTGAATGCTCAAGGTGTTCTGCCTATTCAGAGCGATTTAGCCAAGCTACGTGGTCTGACAGATAGACAAGAACTTTATGGTGTATTGGCTGAAATGCAAAAAAGTGGTATTTCACCCTATTTTTACTTGTTTGTTAGTGCCGATGATAAAAATAGTGCAATGAATATTACTCAAACCTATCAAGGTGGTTTAGGAATGGGTGAACGCGATTTTTACCTAGAGGAAGAAGAGTCAATGAAAGCTATCCGTTTGGCTTATAAAGAGCATATAGGTAAAATGTTTCTTCTTTCCGGTTTTAATGAGGCAGAGGCTTCAAAGGCACAGAATGCTGTGATGAAAATAGAAACAGAATTAGCGAAAGCTTCACGATCTAGTGTGGAGCTACGTGATCCGCTAGCCAACTATAACAAGTTTACTTTGGAAGTATTAAAGGAGGAATTTCCTTCTTTTAATTGGGAAAGCTATTTAACAGAGTTAGGTCTTTCTTCCATTCCGGAGATTTTGGTAGGACAGCCCGAGGCACTTAAAAAAGCTTGTCAACTGATGAATGACCTGCCTTTAGATGAACAAATTGCGTACTTACAATGGAATGTAATCAATTCGGCTGCATCCTATCTGAGTGATGATTTTGTAAATCAAAACTTTGAGTTTTATGGGAAGACGATGTCCGGAACACAAGAGCTTCAACCCCGTTGGAAGCGCGCTGTATCTTCGGTTAATGGTGCGTTAGGTGAAGCGGTTGGTCAGATGTATGTGGAAAAGCATTTTCCAGAAGCGGCCAAACAACGTATGTTGGAGTTGGTTGGGAACTTACAGCAAGCCCTAGGTGAGCGTATTCAAGGGTTAGAGTGGATGAGTAAGGAAACAAAAGTGAAGGCTATGGAAAAACTAGCTACTTTCCATGTAAAAATAGGATATCCTGATAAGTGGAAAGATTACTCTTCCTTAACAATTTTGGATGATAGTTATTGGGCAAACATCAAGCGTGCCAGTGAATGGGAACACGTTGAAATGATAGCCAAAGCAGGTAAGCCTGTGGACGTTGATGAGTGGTTTATGAATCCACAAACGGTGAATGCCTACTACAATCCAACGACCAATGAGATTTGTTTCCCTGCGGGTATTTTGCAATATCCATTTTTTGATATGCATGCGGATGATGCCTTTAACTACGGGGCAATTGGAGTCGTGATTGGTCACGAAATGACTCATGGGTTCGATGATCAAGGACGCCAATACGATAAAGAGGGTAATTTGAAAGAGTGGTGGACTGAGGAGGATGCTGAGAATTTCAAAGCAAGAGCTCAAGTGATGGTTGACTTTTTTGATGCCATTGAGGTGGCCGAGGGAGTTCATGCTAATGGGTCGTTTACGTTAGGTGAGAACATTGCTGATCACGGAGGGTTGCAAGTGTCCTATCAGGCATTTCAGAATGCAACTAAAAAGAAAGCCTTGGAATCAAAAGAAGGGTTCACACCAGAGCAGCGTTTCTTCTTAGCTTATGCCAATGTATGGGCAGGAAATATTCGTCCTGAAGAGGTTTTACGATTGACGAAAATTGATCCTCACTCTTTAGGTCAATGGCGTGTGGATGGTGCTTTACCTCATATTAATGCTTGGTATGATGCTTTTGGAATAACAGAAACCGATCCGTTGTTTATTAAACCTGAAGACCGTGTTTCTATTTGGTAAAATTAATTGGTTTTAAGATATATTATAAGTGCTAGTCTTCAAAGGGATTAGCACTTTTTTTATTGAGATTTGAATCCTTTTTATAAGGGGAATAAAAACATTATTTTGTACCTTTGCACATCAATCACTTAATATGCAATCACAATGTCTGAATTTAAGAAAATCAAAACCGCTTTAGTTTCTGTTTACCACAAAGAAGGGTTAGATGAAATTATTAATAAACTCCACGCAGATGGAGTTGAGTTTTTATCTACCGGAGGAACTCGCCAGTTTATTGAGTCGTTAGGTATCCCTTGTCGTGCAGTAGAGGATTTAACATCCTATCCATCCATATTAGGAGGAAGAGTAAAAACCTTACATCCCAAAATCTTTGGTGGAATTCTTTGTAGACGTGATGAAGAACAGGATTTGCAGCAAATTGATAAGTATGATATTCCGGAGATTGATTTAGTCATTGTTGATTTGTATCCTTTCGAAGCGACTGTTGCTTCAAAAGCAGATGAAGCTGAGATAATCGAAAAAATTGATATAGGCGGCATTTCTTTAATCCGTGCAGCTGCTAAAAACTACAAAGATGTTCTTATTGTGGCTTCTCAAAACCAATATCAGCCTTTATTGAATATGTTGATGGAGCATGGAGCACAAACAACTCTTGAAGAACGTCGCTGGTTGGCTAAAGAAGCTTTTGGTGTTTCATCACATTACGATTCGGCTATCTTTAATTATTTTGATAACGGACAAGGCTCTGCTTTCCGTAGTGCTTTTGAAGATCAAAAACCACTACGTTACGGTGAAAATCCACATCAAAAAGGATTTTTCTATGGTAAATTGGATGAGATGTTTGATCAGATTCATGGTAAGGAGATTTCTTACAATAACTTGCTCGATATCAATGCCGCTGTAGAATTGATTGATGAATTTGATGAATTGACATTTGCTGTATTAAAGCACAATAATGCTTGTGGTTTGGCTTCACGTCCTACTGTTTTGGAGGCTTGGAAAGACGCCTTAGCAGGAGACCCTGTGTCTGCATTTGGTGGGGTTCTAATTACCAATGGTGTGGTTGATAAGAAAAGTGCGGAAGCAATTAGTGAAATCTTCTTTGAAGTTATTATTGCTCCTGACTACGATGTGGATGCTCTTGAAGTTCTAGGCGAAAAGAAGAATCGTATCATTTTGGTTCGTAAAGAAACTCAATTACCCAATAAACAATTCCGCTCTTTGTTGAATGGTGTATTGGTGCAAGAGAGAGATTTGAAAATTGAGAATGAAAGTGATTTAACAGTAGTAACAGAAAAAGAACCTACACAGCAAGAAATAGCAGATTTATTATTTGCTAATAAAATAGTAAAAAACAGCAAGTCCAATGCCATTGTATTGGCTAAAAATGGCCAGTTGATAGCTAGTGGTGTTGGGCAAACATCTCGTGTTGATGCACTGAAACAAGCCATTGAAAAAGCACATTCGTTTGGCTTCGATTTAAATGGTGCTGTTATGGCTTCCGATGCATTTTTCCCTTTCCCTGACTGTGTTGAAATTGCACATAAGGCCGGAATTACGTCTGTTATTCAACCCGGAGGATCAATCCGTGATAATTTAACGGTAGATTATTGCAACGAAAACGGGTTGTCTATGGTTACAACAGGCATCAGACACTTTAAACATTAAGAAATAAAATATAAGCACTAAGCATTTTGATGCTTGGTAAATAACAAACCAATATTATGGGATTTTTCTCTTTTACTCAAGAAATAGCAATGGACCTTGGTACAGCCAATACTCTTATCTTAAGCAATGGTAAGATTGTGGTTGAAGAGGCTTCCGTAGTTGCTTTGGATCGCCGTACAGATAAAATGATTGCTGTGGGAGCCAAAGCTAAGATGATGCACGAAAAAACACACGATAATATTCGAACCATACGTCCTTTACGTGATGGGGTTATTGCCGATTTCTACGCTTGTGAACAGATGATTCGCGGAATGATTAAGATGGTTAGTTCCCGTCGCCGTTTATTCTCTCCTTCTATGCGTATGGTGATTGGTGTTCCTTCCGGAAGTACTGAGGTGGAACTGCGTGCCGTTCGTGACTCTGCTGAACATGCAGGGGGACGTGATGTGTATCTTTTATTCGAACCTATGGCAGCTGCTCTAGGAATAGGTATCGATGTGGAAATACCTGAAGGAAATATGATTGTGGATATAGGTGGTGGTTCCACTGAAATTGCTGTGATTTCCTTAGGAGGCATTGTTTCCAATAACTCCATTCGTATTGCAGGCGATGATTTTACTTCTGACATACAAGAGTATATGAATCGTCAGCACAATGTGAAAGTAAGTGAGCGTATGGCCGAACGTATTAAAATTAATGTAGGTGCAGCTATGACCGATTTAGGAGAAGATGCTCCTGAAGATTATATTGTACATGGTCCCAATAGAATCACAGCTTTGCCTATGGAGGTTCCTGTGTGCTATCAAGAGGTAGCTCATTGTTTGGAAAAATCCATATCAAAAATAGAAACAGCTATATTGAATGCGTTAGAAAATACTCCTCCCGAATTATATGCTGATATTGTTCATAATGGAATTTATTTGGCAGGTGGTGGAGCTTTGCTTAGAGGACTTGATAAACGCTTGATGAATAAAATCAACATTCCTTTCCATATTGCTGAAGACCCATTACAGTCTGTAGCTAAAGGACTAGGTATTGCTTTGGTTAATGTGGATAAGTTCTCCTTCTTGATGCGATAATATACAGCTAAAGGAAAGGCTGAAAGGGTATAAATTTTGTTATGCGTAACTTACTGGAATTTCTAATTAAGTACAATTACTGGTTTCTTTTTATTCTATTGGAAGTAATCAGTATGATATTATTATTTCAGTATAATAACTACCAACATAGTCTTTTCTTTACTTCTGCTAATGTCGTTTCCGGGAAAATATACGAGACATCCAGTAAAATAGTCTCTTTCTTCTATCTGCAGTCGGTTAATAATGACTTGTTAGATAGGAATGTATATCTTGAACAACAGTTGGCTGAGCTTCATCGACAGAATAGAATTAGCTCTGATAGTTTAGTTATAGAAGACCCTCACTTAACGAACTATAGACTATATAATGCTTATGTCATAAATAATAGCATTTCTCAAGGGAACAACTTTATTACGCTGAACAAAGGCTCAAAAGATGGTATTAAACCGAAGATGGGGGTAATTGATGGAAACGGAGTATTAGGAATCGTTTATAAAACATCAAGGCATTACTCTATTGCTATTTCATTATTAAATGGCAACTTGTCTAAATTGAGCTGTAAGATTAAGTCTAGTCAATATTTTGGCAAGCTAAGTTGGAAACCCGGGGATTCACAGCACGCCTTCTTGGATGATTTGCCTCGCCACGCTAAGTTTAGTTTAGGAGATACCATTGTAACTAGTGGTTATTCTGCTGTTTTTCCGGAAGGACTGATGGTGGGGACAGTGGATGATATGTATGATTCAGAAGATGGGTTATCTTATTTGGTGAAAGTTCGACTTGCTTCGAATTTTGGAACATTGGGCAACGTACGGGTGATAGAAAACCTAAACCAAGCGGAGCAAAAAGCATTAGAGAACACTCACAAGAAAAGTGATTTATGAAAGAGGTTTTGCATAGATTAGGCTGGTGTGTAGGACTGGTTTTACTTCAGGTTCTTGTTTTGAATCATATTCATATTGGAGGATATGCTACCCCCTTTTTATATATTTATGTAATTCTTAAATTTCACTCTGAAGTGTCCCGTAATCAGATTTTGATCTGGGGGTTTTTCTTAGGGTTGACTGTTGATATGTTTTCCAATACTGTAGGTATGAATGCAGCGGCTACTGTTTTTCTAGCTTTTATGCAACCTACGTTATTACGCTTCTTTACTGTTCGTGATAACTTTGACCTTTATAAGCCTTCGGCAAAGGCCATGGGTAGTGCTCCCTTTGCTCGCTATTTAATAACCGGTATTATTTTTCACCACTCAGTTTTAGTCGGCTTGGAGTATTTTTCTTTTTTAAGTATAAAAGAGATGCTCTTAAGAATGGTTTTAAGTACCTTATTGACTTTCATTTGTATTTGGGGATTAGAGGCGTTAAGTAGCAAACAGGAATGATTAAGAAGTTATCATATGAAAATAGAAAGTATATAGTAGGAGGCATTGTTTTTATTACCATACTCATCTATATTTTTCGTCTGTTCAGTTTGCAGGTTGCGACTGATCAGTTTAAGAAAAATGCTGAAAGTAATGCGTTCTTTTATAAAGTATTACATCCTTCAAGAGGAGCTATTTATGATCGTAAAGGAGAGTTGTTAGTTTATAATCAACCCTCTTACGATGTGATTTTTGTTCCTCGTGAGGTTGAACGCTTCGATACCTTGGATTTTTGTCATACACTGAACATCTCATTGGACTTTTTTTATCAACGGATGGAAAATGTTAAAAATAAAAAACTCAATCCGGGTTATTCAGCCTACACACAGCAGGTTTTTATGACTCAGTTATCTGCTGAGGAGATGGGAGAGTTTCAGGAAAAGTTATTTATGTTTCCCGGATTTTATGTAGAAAGGAGAACCGTCCGTAGGTATAGTTTTGCTTCATCAGCTCATATTTTAGGAGACATTGGTGAGGTATCCCCTCGTGAGTTGGAAGAAGATGATTATTACAGGAGAGGTGATTATATCGGTAAGCAAGGGGTGGAACGTTCTTATGAGAAACATCTCCGAGGAGAGAAAGGGGTTGAGATTCTGCTCCGTGATGCACGTGGCCGTATTCAAGGTAACTATGCCGATGGAGAAGAAGATAAGCGACCTATTGCCGGGAGGGATTTAACTTTAAGTGTTGATATTGAACTACAACAATTGGCAGAAGAGTTATTGCAAGGAAAAATGGGGAGTGTAGTGGCCATTGAACCTGAAACCGGGGAAATTCTCTGTATGGTTTCTTCTCCTTCATACGATCCTTCACTTTTGATTGTGGGAAGAGAGAGGGGAGTCAATCATCGAAACTTACAACTAAATCCTCAAAAGCCACTTTTTAATCGTGCGTTAATGGCGGCTTATCCTCCGGCTTCTACATTTAAGGTGGCTCAAGGCCTTGTGTTTTTACAGGAAAAAATAATTGATGTGAATACCTCGTTTCCTTGTAGTATGGGATTCGTTGTTCCCGGTCTGCGTGTAGGGTGCCATGGACACGGTTCTCCTATCCCTTATGTTCACTCTATTTCTACTTCGTGTAACTCCTATTATTGTTGGGGATTATACCGTATGATTGACCATCCAAAGTATGGTTCATCGGCTAATGCCTTGAATGTGTGGAGAGATCATATGATGCATATGGGATTTGGTCATCCTCTTGGAGTGGACTTACCCGGTGAAAAACGGGGGTTACTTCCTAATCCTTCCTTATATGATAAAATTTATGGGGAAAATAGATGGGGTGGCTTGAGAATTATTCATATGGCTATTGGACAAGGAGAGGTTCTGTTAACTCCTATTCAAATGGCTAATATGGCTGCTACCGTTGCTAATGAAGGTTACTATATAACACCTCATATTGTAAAACAAATTGATGGAGCCAATTTGGATATTAAATATACCACTAAAAAATACACAGGAATAGATCAGGAATATTACAAGTATGTAAAAGAAGGGATGCGTGGAGCAGTAATTGGTAGTCCTTATGGAGCTACTTGTAGAAGGGCAAATATACCGGGGTTAGAGATTTGTGGAAAAACGGGTACGGCACAAAATAGAGGAAAGGATCACTCGGTATTTATGGGATTTGCGCCCAAAGACAATCCAAAGATAGCTGTTGCTGTATACGTGGAGCACGGTGGATTTGGTGCTACTTGGGCGGTTCCAATTGGTGCGATGATTATAGAGAAATATTTCAATGGAGGAATTGATGAGAGTCGTCATTATCTGTTGGACTATATTAAAAACTCAAATTTAATTCCTGATGAATATAAGAGATAGACAAGCAAGTATATGGTCATCGGTTGATTGGGTTACAGTTGTCATTTTTCTAGCTTTGATTTTACTGGGCTGGTTTAGTGTGAGTGGTGCAAGTTATGAATATGGTAATCCTAATTTACTGGACTTTGATACCCGATCGGGAAAGCAGTTCATTTGGATGATTTGTGCTTTAGTGGTTGCTTTTGTCCTCTTAATGTTGGATGAAAACATATATGATGTTTTTGCTTATCTGATTTATGGGGGAATGATTGTTTTGTTAGTCGTCACTATTTTCATTGCTGAAGACGTTAAGGGATCAAGATCGTGGATTCAACTCGGACAAATTAGCATTCAACCGGCAGAGTTTGCAAAGTTTGCTACTGCTTTAGCTTTGGCTAAGTATATTAACCGATACTCCTTTTCTATGGGAAGGGTGAAGGATTTCATGACTCTTTTAGCAATCATTTTACTACCGGTACTTTTAATTGTTTTACAAAGTGAAACGGGGTCTGCATTGGTTTATTTTGCTTTCTTTTTAGTTCTGTATCGTGAGGGAATGACCGGGGCTGTCTTGTTTTCCGGCTTTTGTGCTGTCTTGTTTTTTATCGTTGGGATAAAGTATAATCAGGTTTTTTTTGATGGTGGAGTTACATCAGTTGGAGAGTTTTCTGTACTGGCCATTGTGCTTGTGATTGTTTCGGGAATGTTATGGGTTTATGAACGAAAAATAGATCTCATAAAAACGGTATGGGGAACGTCATTGCTTATTCTAGGTATTAGTTATGTGATTTCCAGGTACTTATATACCCTTGATTTAGTCTATGTTCTAGCCTTTATTAACGTGAGTTTAGCTGTCTATTTGTTATTTGTAGCCATAAAAGATCGAGCGAAAACCTACCTTTTTATCTCTGTTTTTTCAATTGTATCAGTGATTTTCTTGTTTTCTATTGATTATGTGTTCAACAATGTGCTGGAGAATCATCAGCGTAATAGAATTGAAATTGTTTTAGGAATGAAAGAAGACCTTCGGGGAGCAGGTTATAATGTGAATCAATCTAAGATAGCTATAGGCTCCGGAGGTTTAATGGGGAAAGGCTTTTTAAATGGTACACAAACTAAACTGAAATATGTACCCGAGCAAGATACCGATTTTATATTTTGTACTGTAGGGGAAGAGCAGGGTTTTGTTGGATCGACTTTTGTTTTATTACTGTTTTTGGCCTTAATCTTGCGATTAATCTTTCTGGCAGAAAGACAACCCAACGTATTTGGACGGGTCTATGGTTATTCCGTTGTTAGTATTATCTTTTTTCACCTCTTCGTGAATATTGGAATGGTATTAGGAATAACTCCGGTTATTGGTATTCCTCTTCCGTTCTTTAGCTATGGAGGGTCTTCCCTTTGGGGTTTTACTATTTTACTTTTCGTCTTTTTGCGTATTGACGCTTCTCGTGTTAGGAGGCTCTAACACACTTAGTTTAATTCCTATATCGTGGATACCTAGCACTGGTTTTTCTTGAATTAAATGTGTAATCTTAAAAATATAATTTCCGGGTTTCTGGGTTTTTTTAAGAAGTAAAGTATCTGTTTTTTGAAAGATAGCACCTAAGCCCACTCCTTTCCAGTGTCCCTCATTATCTGCCACCTCTATTGATATGGTGTCCGTAATAAAATTGATTGAATCATTTAAGTTATAAGAAACCGATAAAGGAACATTTGTATAGGGATAATTAGCCAGGTGTCTTAATTCTATTTCCACTAAAAGGCTACCTCTCTGTTCTATAGGAGTATTGAAGAACAGAGAGTCTTTTAGATCCCAATCATTGGTGTTTACCGATTGAAAAGAGTGATGTATTACCTGAGGTTGCGTACAGGCAAAAAGAAATAAAGAAAGAAGAACTACTCCTTTGCTTAAGATTCTACTCATTTGTTAATCTTTGGGTTTGGGATTAGAGTTTTGATTGTTTGGGTTATTTGGTTTTTTTCTTCTATTCGGTTTTCTTCGTGATGTTTTTTTAGGTGAAGTACCCTTATTCTCCGGTTGTTGTTCTTTCGATTCTCCTTTTTTCTGATTGGTCTGATTCGGTGTGTCAGGCTTTTTTCTTGGAGTACGTCTGTTCTTGCTTTTGCGTTTTTTATTAGGCTTACTTTCTTCGTGGTTATCAAAGCGGGTTAAACTCTCTTGTTCCAATAAATCTCCATTGGCCTTTTTAACCTGTTTAATATGCTTCTCCTCCAATAAACTCTCGGGTTTTACTCCTCTGCGATTCAATTTTATGATTTCAAAGACTCTGTCGCAAGATAATTCCACAAGGTTAGCTGCTATATTTTTATCTGTAGAATACGTAACCGTGTTGTTTAGTAAATCCGATTTAAAGTGGTAATAAATGGCATTTTGACTATGTAGTTCTACTTCCTTGGAGGGATGTAGTTTTTGTGCTTCGGCATAGCTCTCTGCTTCATAATTCAAGCAACACTTCAACTTGGCACATTGTCCTGCCAGTTTCTGTGGGTTAAAAGATAAATCTTGTACTCTGGCAGCGTTGGTGGAAACCGATACAAAATTAGTCATCCACGTGGAGCAACAAAGCTCCCTGCCGCAAGGACCTATTCCACCTATTCTTCCGGCTTCTTGACGCGCTCCAATCTGACGCATCTCTATACGTACTCTGAATGCTTCGGCTAAAAGTTTAATGAGTTGACGGAAGTCTACTCGCTGGTCTGCTATGTAATAGAAAATAGCCTTGTTTCCATCACCCTGAAATTCCACATCACCTATTTTCATATCCAAGTTTAGGTTAGATGCAATCTGTCGGGCACGAATCATAGTGGTGTGTTCCTTAGCTCTTGACTCTACATACTTTTCAATATCATTAGGTTTGGCTATCCTATAGATGCGTTTGAATTCTGTGTTCGGTTTGAGTTTTACGCGCTTAATCTGTATAGGAATAAGCCGACCGGTTAAGGTAACTGTACCAATATCATGTCCAGGAGATGATTCCACAGCCACAACATCTCCTTTTTGAAGAGGGATGTGATTACTGTTTTTGAAAAACTCTTTACGAGTATTTTTAAATTGTACTTCAACTAAATCACATTGGTCATTGTTTCCTGGAATGTCTGCAAGCCAGTCGTATGTGTTCAGTTTATTGTTTTGGCGTGAGCAGCCTTTTGCACTAAGTGTTCCACTGCCATTGTGTAATTTATATCTCATTTTTACTTCTTCTGTTTTTATCTCTTAATGAGGACAATGGTTTTTAATGAAAAATCGAAAAAAACCATTTTGGGGTTCACATTTTGTTCTATATGTTTTGCGGCCTCACTAAGTTCATTCATAATGTCAAATACATTCGATTCATTAATGAAAGGTGAAAAGTTAGCTGCAAATTTCTTCTCTTGTTGGGTTAAGTAATTCAATGCACTGTGATTTAAGTTGTGAATAAAACTCTCTCTTACCATATGTTGGCAGTACTCAAGAAAACTTTTTTGTCTTTCACGTCCCATGTCAGCTACTTCCTCACTCCATGCTTTCATCTCTTTTACTTTACGTTGATATGAAAGTCGCATTAAAGATACAAAAAGTTCAAAATAGTGTTGCTTTTCATCGTTTAAATGAATGGATTCCAATGCTTTTATATAGTTGCCTTGAGCTAAATAGGCTATTTCTTCACTTTCTTTTGGTGAAATATTGTATTTGTCTCTTAGTGCAGTAGCTATGGCTTCATTATCTATAGTGGGAATATGTCTTTTCTGAGTTCTACTTAAAATGGTAGGAAGAATAGTTTCTGTTTTCTCTGCAACCAAAAGTAATACTGTTTGGTCAGCTGGCTCTTCCAATAGTTTAAGTAATTTATTACCAAAAGTAATATGCATTTTTTCGGGAAGCCAGATAATCACAATTTTATATCCTCCCTGACTAGACTTGAAACTGAGTTTTCGAATTAATTCTTCACTTTCTTGAGAATAGATGATGGCCTGCGAGTTGCCGGCATTTAATACACTTAACCAATGTTCAAAATTGAAGTAATTTTGCTTGGTTGCTAACTCTCTCCATTCCGGAAGAAAATCATCACTCAGTTTTTTTCCTCTTTTCACAATGGGGAAAACAAAATGCAAATCAGGGTGAATCAACTTGTTCATCGTTCTGCAGGAAGCACATTCACCACAGGAATCATTCGATTGTTTGTTGGTACAATTAATGTATTGGGCATAAGCCAATGCTAAAGGCAAACTTCCAACTCCGGCAGCACCTTGAAAAAGTTGAGCATGAGGAATTCGATTGACATTTACCTCTGCAATCAATTGTTTTTTTATGGCGTCTTGTCCTATGATGTCTTTAAATTGCATGTTGTGGCTTTATTTAGAACCGGTTATTTCTTGAGTAATTGTAAAATAGATACGAATGTTTTCTTCAATAATCAGTCTAATTTTAGTTATTTATCTAGCTCATATATAATAATGTGTTTCAGCTAGAATAAACAAAAATACTAAAAAAATATGTAGGCTATCGATATAAGTGGGTTAATTCAATAAAAAAGCTCAAAGATTAGGCAAGGAGTCTATCTAATTCAGTTGATAAACAATATATTCTGTATTTGAACTATTCTATGTGTTTGCAAGCGATCTTTCTTGTTAATGCATCGAATAAAGAAAGCAGATCCCAATAATTTTGATTGCTATCAGTTTTTCCTGTGAAGAGGAGTATCCTTGCTTTCTCTCTTAACGACATTTTCTAATTGGTTTTAATTATTCGGTCTAAGAGCACCGACGCTTGGGTTTAGTATAGCCATTGTGTCTGTCCGGTATTGCAGTGTGCTCGGTCCTAGATCGGATGTTCTCCCTGGCAGATAGGCTGTATTTGGTTCTTTCCTTTTTTCTTTAAAAAAGGAAAGAAAATATTTGGAGCGGATTGGTAAAAGGTATTATCTTTGTAGTCGCTTTGCATTTGTAATGCAGGTGGA